>NZ_JAHXBG010000024.1 GCF_020103725.1 Hyalangium gracile
CTGCACGATGTGCAGGGCCTTGCCGGAGGCCGGCAGCTTCATCCCACGCAGGGACTGGCCGTGGGGCGACGCGGTGTTGATCGTGCCCGCGTTCAGAAGGATGTCGTCGAAGTCGTCGCGCAGCTCGGCGCCCTCGGGAAGGGCCGCCATCGCCTTGGCATCGACCTGGACGATCTTGAACGCGTCATAGTCGGCGATGACCTGGACGTTGGCGCCGCTCTTCTCGAGCAGCTTCGCCTGCTCCGCGGACAGCTGCACCTTGTGCGTCGTGATCTCCGTACGGACGCCCTCGCGTGACCCGTTGGCCGGCGCGTTCTCGGCGCCACCGCAGGCCATCAGCGAAACCATCCCTACCAGCCCGAGCACTCGAGTGCTCTTGGCTCGGAAGCCCACGGAAGGCCTCCGGGTTGCTGAGTTCGTCATGTTTATTTGCCCCGACATCCGAGCGCTACGATGAGCGAGATCCACACGCGCTCGATGCGGATCCGGTGGTGTGAGCCCCTAGGGGGGTCAAAGGGCACTCATCCCACTTGGGACCCGTAGCACGTTCGGGCTCCAAATTTCAAATGACGAACAATTGTTCGGGTGTTCGGCTTCTGGAGTGATGTGGCTCCTTGCGCCGCGTCCCACTTCAGGACAGCTCCCGTCCCAGAAGCGGGATGAAATGGACAGGGATTCTCGCGCTCTGAGAGACAGGCGCGCGGAGGGCACATGGACTCGCACTACGATCAGGTGATGAAGGCGCGGGAGGCGGCGGCGCAGACGGGCTCGCGGCTGTACTTCGCGTACTCGACGATCCTCGACCGCGCCGCTTTCGAGGAGTGGCGATCGCAACACGGTTACGACTTCTTCCAGCTGCCCGAGGGACGGCTGGCCGAGGCGCTCGACGTGGACCTCGTCTACGACTTCCCCTCGAGGTGGTGGGGTGGACGCGTGGCCGGGCTGACGGATGCGCCAGGGCGCAGCGTGTTCGGGCGCGTCTTCGAGATTGCGGGCAAGGACTGGCCCATCATCCAGCACAAGGAGGGCTTCGTCACGGGCATGTGCGTCGAGCGCCCGGTGCGCGTCCGGCTGGAGGGCAAGGAGGCGGAGGCCACGGCCTTCACGACGTCGCCGCGGCGTGCCTCCACGGAGGGCCCCCTCAGCCCCCGCTTCATCGAGGCGCTGGTGCGAGGCGCCGAGAGCGCGGGGCTCCCGGCCGCCTACGTGGAGCGGCTGCGCAGGGGAGAGTAGGGGCCGCGGTCAGCCGGGGATGAACCAGACCACCGAGAGCGGCGGGAGCGTCACCGCCGCCGAGGCCTCCTGCCCGTCCCACGGGTGGGCTTCCGTCTGGATCTGCCCCATGTTGCCGAGGCCCGCGCCGCCGTACTCGCCCGCGTCCGTGTTGAGCACCTCCTGGTAGGAGCCCACGCGCGGGAAGCCGACGCGGTAGCCCTCGCGCGGCACTGGCGAGAGGTTCGCCACGCAGACCACGTGCCGTCCCGGGCTGCGCGAGCGCCGGATGAAGGCGAACACGTTGGAGGCGGCCGCGTCCGGCTGCAGCCACTGGAAGCCCATGGGCTCGCTGTCCGCGTCGTACAGCGCGGGCACGTCCCGGTACACGCGGTTGAGGTCCGCCACCAGGTTCTGGATGCCTCGGTGCCCCGCATCCTCCGTCAGGTGCCAGTCCAGGCTGCGATCGCTGCTCCACTCGGCGTGCTGACCGAACTCGCCGCCCATGAAGAGCAGCTTCTTGCCCGGGTGCGCCCACATCCACGCCAGCAGCGAGCGCAGGTTGGCGCGCTTCTGCCACGGATCGCCCGGCATCTTCCCGTACAGCGAGCCCTTGCCGTGCACCACCTCGTCATGGCTCAGCGGCAGCATGAAGTGCTCGCTGAAGGCGTAGAGCAGGCCGAACGTCATGTTGTTGTGGTGGTACTGCCGGAAGATCGGATCCTTGGAGAAGTAGAGCAGCGTGTCGTGCATCCACCCCATGTTCCACTTGAAGTGGAAGCCCAGGCCGCCCTCCTTGACGGGCTGGCTCACCTTGGGCCACGCGGTGGACTCCTCGGCGATCACCACCACGCCCGGGTGCTTGCGGCTCACCGCGTCGTTCAGCTCGCGCAGGAAGGCGATGGCCTCCTCGTTCTCTCGGCCGCCCCAGCGGTTGGGGACCCACTCGCCCGCGCGGCGGCTGTAGTCCAGGTAGAGCATGGAGGCCACCGCGTCCACGCGCAGGCCATCCACGTGGTACTCCTCGATCCAGAAGAGCGCGTTGGCGATGAGGAAGTTGCGCACCTCGTTGCGGCCGAAGTTGAAGACCAGCGTGCCCCAGTCCGGCTGCGTGCCCTGGCGCGGATCGGCGTGCTCGTAGAGCGCCGTGCCGTCGAACCTGCCCAGCGCGTGCGCGTCCTTGGGGAAGTGGCCCGGCACCCAGTCGACGATCACCCCGATGCCCTGCTCGTGCAGGCTGTTGACCAGGAAGCGGAAGTCGTCCGGGTGCCCGAAGCGCGCGCTGGGCGCGAAGTAGTTGCCCACCTGGTAGCCCCAGGACGGGCCATACGGGTGCTCCGAGACGGGCAGGAACTCCACGTGCGTGAAGCCCATGCGCTTGACGTAGTCGCTCAGCGCGGGGGCCAGCTCCCGGTACGTCATCGGCCGGTCGCCGTCCTCCACGACGCGCCGCCACGAGCCGATGTGCACCTCGTACACGCTCCAGGGCTTCTGCGTGGGCTCGCCCTCGCCGCGGCGGGTCAGCCACGTCTCGTCCGACCAGCTGAAGCGGTGCAGATCGTGCACCACGGACGCGGTGGCTGGCGGCACCTCGGTGCGGAAGGCGAACGGGTCCGCCTTGAGGAGCGGCGGGCCGCCGTGGTTGGGCCGGATCTCGAACTTGTAGCGCGTGCCCTCGCCCACCTCGGGGATGAACAGCTCCCAGATGCCCGAGGCGCCCATGCGCCGCATGGCGTGCAGGCGACCGTCCCAGCTGTTGAAGTCCCCCACCACGGACACGCCGGCCGCCGTGGGCGCCCACACCGCGAAGGACACCCCGGCCACCCCGTTGTGGTGGATGAGGTGCGCGCCCATGCGATCCCAGAGCTTCTCGTGCCGGCCCTCGCCCGCGTAGTACAGGTCCAGCTCACCGATGGTGGGCAGGAAGCTGTACGGATCCCTCAGGGTGAAGGACCTGGCGCCCGGGTACTCCACCTCGATCAGGTAGTTGAAGATGTCGGTGCGCCCGTTGAGCCGCGCCTCGAAGACGCCGCCCTTGCGGTGCTCCATGGGGATGCGCCCGCCGAAGTCGGGCACGACATGGATGGCGGTGGCGTCAGGGCGGAAGGCGCGCACCACCACGCCGTCCCCGTCCGGGTGGATGCCGAGCACCCGGTGAGGCTCCGGGTGCCGCAGCTCGATGATCTGCTGGATCTCCGCGTCGATCTGCTGCCGGTCAGCGGGCTTCTTCACTTCGGCTCCTCCATCCGCAAGAGGGCCTGGACGGGGATTCGCACCCAGTCCGGGCGGTTCTGCAGCTCATAACGCACTTCGTAGAGCAGCTTCTCCAATTCGAACGCGCGCAGCATCGTCCAGAAGGTGCCGTCGTCGGCCGGCAGGAAGGCCGCGCCGCGCGTGGCCTCCCGGTAGCCTTCCAGGAACGCATCCCGCGAGGGCGCCATGCGCGCGGTGGGCGGGTTGCCCTCCAGCAGCACGGTGGCCTCGGCGTAGTCGAACGAGCGCAGCATCCCCGCCACGTCCCGCAGCGGCGAGTACTTCTCGCGGCGCTGGGTGAAGGTGCGGGACGGCTCGCCCTCGAAGTCGAAGATGAGCCACTGGCCCTCGGTGCGCAGCACCTGGCCCAGGTGCAGATCGCCGTGGATGCGGATCTTCTGCCCGGACGGGGCCACGTGCGCCAGTCGCCTCGCATGCTCCAGCAGCCGCTCGCGCTGGTTCTCGAGATCCGCGTGCAGCCGGCCCGCGTCCGCCAGCGTCACGCCCAGCTCGCCCATGATGGAGGCGCTCCAGCGCTGCAGATCCTCCTGCAGCACCGGCTCCGGAGCGAAGTCCGGATCCTGGGTGTCGGAGGAGAGGGCGCGGTGCAGCTCGCCCAGGCGCCGGCCCAGCTCGCGCATCTCCTCCAGGAAGGGAGCGTCCAGCTCGCCCGGCTTGCGGAAGCGCTCCAGCGTGTACTTCCACCCATCCACCGCGCTGGGCACGAAGCGGTGCACCAGCGCGACGGTTCCGCCCGAGGGGCCCTCCAGGCGCAGCGCGCCCAGCAGCGTGGGCGTGGCCCGGAACGAGGTGCGCGTGGCCAGGAAGCGCCCCATCTCGTGCTCCGGGTTCACCCCCGCCTCCAGCTTGCGGATGATCTTGAGGATCGCCTTCTCGCCGATGACGACGGAGGTGTTGCTCTGCTCCACCATGAGGCGGCGCACGGGCGTCGGGTCGGGCAGGGCGAGCTGCGCGTCCGGGGTGTTCAGCCACTCGCCGTGCAGTCTTCCGGAGGCGGAGGAGACCTGGCGCTGCTCGCGGATGAGCTGGAAGAGGGCGCGCAGGCAGTCCACGTCCTCGAGCGCGTCCTGGATGCCGTCCGCGGCCGGCTTCACCGGCAGCTGGTAGCGCTCGGACTTGCCCAGCTCGTACAGCACCTCCACGATGGCGAGGCTGAAGGCGCACGGGCCGAAGTCCAGCGTGGCGTGATCCACCACGGACACGGACTTGATAGGCCACGCCTTGCCGCTGAACCAGCGCTGCTGCTTCAGGTACTCGGGCAGCTTGGTGAGATCCACGGGTGTCACGGGTTCGTCCTCCCGGGAAGGGGTTTCTCCAGCCGGAACCACAGGAACATGTACGGGCCCAGGGACAGCTGATACGGCAGGGACGAGATGCGTGGGAAGGGGGTTTCTCCCATGAGCTCCACGGGGACCTGGCCCTCGAACTCGCGCAGATCCAGCACCGCGGGCTGCGCGAAGCGGGACAGGTTGCAGATGATGAGGATCGTCTGCCCCTCCCACTCGCGGGTGAAGGCCAGCACCCGGCGGTTGTCCGGGTTGACGAAGCGCAGCCGGCCCAGGGCGAAGGCGGGGTAGCGCTGGCGCACCTTGATGAGCCGCTTCACCCAGTGCAGCAGCGACGTCTTGATGCGCTCCTGGGCCTCCACGTTGATGGCCTGGTAGCCGTACACCGGGTCGCCGATCACCGGGGCGTACAGCCGCGCGCCGTCGGCCCGGCTGAAGCCCGCGTTGCGGTCGCCCGTCCACTGCATGGGCGTGCGCACGCCGTTGCGATCGCCCAGGTAGATGTTGTCCCCCATGCCGATCTCGTCGCCGTAGTACATGACGGGCGTGCCGGGCAGGGTGAACAGCAGGCTGTGCATCAGCTCGATGCGGCGGCGGCCGTTGTCCATCAGCGGGGCCAGCCGGCGGCGGATGCCGAGGTTGATCCGCATCCGGGGGTCCATCGCGTACTCCCGGTACATGTAGTCGCGGTCCTCGTCCGTGACCATCTCCAGCGTCAGCTCGTCGTGGTTGCGCAGGAAGATGGCCCACTGGCAGTTGTCCGGGATGTCCGGCGTCTGCTGGAGGATTTCGACGATGGGCGTGCGGTCCTCCTTGCGCACCGCCATGAAGAGGCGGGGCATCACGGGGAAGTGGAACCCCATGTGGAACTCGTCCCCCTCGCCGAAGTAGACGCGCACGTCCGCGGGCCACTGGTTGGCCTCGGCCAGCAGCATCTTGTTCGGGTACTCGGTGTCGATCGTCTTGCGCAGGCGCTTGAGGAAGGCGTGCGTCTCCGGGAGGTTCTCGCAGTTGGTGCCCTCGCGCTCGAAGAGGTAGGGCACCGCGTCGCACCGGAACCCGTCCACCCCCATGTTCAGCCAGAAGCGCATGACGTCCAGCATGGCCTCCTGGACCTCGGGGTTGTCGTAGTTGAGGTCCGGCTGGTGGCTGAAGAAGCGGTGCCAGAAGTACTGCTTGGCCACCGGATCCCACGTCCAGTTGGAGCGCTCGGTGTCCAGGAAGATGATGCGCGTGCCCTTGTACCTGTCGTCCGTGTCGCTCCAGACGTACCAGTCGCGCTTGGGGCTCTTCGGATCGCGGCGGGACTCCTGGAACCACGGGTGCTGATCGCTGGTGTGGTTGACGACCAGCTCCGTGATGATGCGGATGCCGCGCTGGTGGGCGGCCTCCACCAGGCGCTGGAAGTCCGCCAGCGTGCCGTAGTCCGGGTGGACGGCGTAGAAGTCGGCGATGTCGTAGCCGTCATCGCGCAGCGGCGAGGGGTAGTGGGGCAGCAGCCAGAGGCAGTCCACGCCCAGGTCCTGCAGGTACGGCAGCTTCTCGATGAGGCCGGGGATGTCCCCGTGGCCGTCCGCGTTCGAGTCGTGGAACGCGCGAATATGGAGCTCGTAGATGAGGGCCTTCTTGTACCAAAGCGGGTCCTGTTCCATACGCCTCTCGGGTGTCACTCGTAGTAGTCGAACGCCTGCTCGGTGCGGCGGAAGCGGTACACCGCCCAGATGGCCGCCGGCTGGTCCGGGGTGAGGTGCACCTGAGCGTGCGGACCCTGCCAGAGCCGACGCTCGTCTGTCATCAACTCGTGCACCTGGTACGTCTCATCGGGCTGGATCCCCAGCGCCTCGAGCGGCACGTCGAGGATGGCGTCCTGGGGCGAGTGCGGATCCAGGCTCACGGCGACGAGCACCTGGCTGGAGCGGTCCGGGGTGCTCTTTCCATAGAAGAGCACGCGCTCGTTGTTGGAGCCGTGGAAGCGCAGGTTGTCGTAGAGCTGGAGCGCGCGGTGCTCCTTGCGCGCGGTGTTCAGCTTGCGGATCCAGTCGCGGATGTGGCCGGGCCGCTCCAGATCCCAGGCGACGAGCTGGTACTTCTCCGAGTCGATGTACTCCTCCTTGCCGGGCAGCGGGCGGTTCTCACATAGCTCGTAGCCGCAGTAGATGCCGTACGAGGAGGAGAGGGTGGAGGCCAGCGCCACGCGGATGCGGAACATGCTCGGGCCGGCGCGCTGGAGGTGCTCCGGGAGGATGTCCGGCGTGTTGGGCCAGAGGTTGCCGCGGAAGTACTCGGAGACGGGCGGAGAGGTGATCTCCTCCAGGTACTCCTGGATCTCCTGCTTGAAGTTACGCCAGGTGAAGTAGGTGTAGGACTGGGTGAAGCCGATCTTCGCCAGGGCCTTCATCACCTTGGGGCGGGTGAAGGCCTCCGAGAGGAACACCACGTCCGGGTGCACCTCGTGCACGCGGCGGATGAGCCAGGCCCAGAACTGCAGCGGCTTGGTGTGCGGGTTGTCCACGCGGAAGACGCGCACGCCCTGCTCCACCCAGTGCAGCACCACGGACTCGAGCTCCGGCCAGAGCGTCTCGCGGCCCGGGCCCATCCAGTCGAAGTTGACGATGTCCTCGTAGCGCTTCGGAGGGTTCTCCGCCGTCTTGATGGTGCCGTCCGGCCGGTGGAGGAACCACTCGGGGTGCTCCTTCACGTAAGGGTGATCGGGCGAGCACTGGAAGGCCACGTCCAGGGCGATCTCGATGCCATGCAGCTCCGCGGCCTTGATGAAGGAGCGGAAGTCCTCCAGGGTGCCCAGCTGCGGGTGGATGGCCTTGTGGCCGCCCTCGGCGGCGCCGATGGCCCACGGGCTGCCCACGTCATCGGGCTCGGCGCGCAGGCTGTTGTTCTTCCCCTTGCGGGCGGTGCGGCCGATGGGGTGGATGGGCGGCAGGTAGATGGTGTCGAAGCCCAGGGACTGGATGTAGGGCAGCCACCGCTCGGCGTCCTTGAAGGTGCCGTGCGTCTTGCCGTCCCGTACGGCCGAGCGCGGGAAGAACTCGTACCAGGCACCGGTGCGGGCGCGCTCGCGCTCGACGGCGACCTCGAGCACGCGATCGTAGCGGGTGGCCAGCGAGCGATCGGCGTACCGGCCCGCGAGCCGGACCAGCTCGGGGGCCAGGGCGACGAAGATGAGATCGGGCGAGGGCGGCTGCTTGAGCTTCTTCGCGGCGTCGGCGAGCGCCTGGGCCTCGTCGGCGCTGACGGCGCGGGCGCGCTCGGCGGCACCCTCCAGGAGCGCGGAGCCCTCGAGCAGCTCACTGCGCACGTCCCGGCCGGCGTCCACCTTGCGCTTGAGCTCGGAGGCCCAGGTGGCGAAGAGGTCCGGCCAGGCCTCCACGGTGAACTGGTAGCGCCCGATGCGGGCCAGGGGGAACTCGGCGGTCCAGAGATCGTTGCCGAGCGCCTTCATGGGCACCTCGGCCCACTCGGTCTCCTGGCCGGCGGGGCTGGCCTGGCGCCAGCGGACGATGGCGACGAGGACGTCGTGACCTTCCTTGAAGAGATCGGCCTCGACCTTGAAGCCCTCCCCGGCGATGCGTTTGACGGGGAAGCGACCTGCGTCCAGCTCGGGGCGGACGCTCTCGATGACGACACTTCCGATTCGTGAGCTCATAAGGACAGGCCGGCCTTATCAGGCCGGTTACGTGTCTCCGGGCACCATGACGCGGGGACGTTGATCCCGGACGGCTCCGTGCATGGCGGAGTTGGCGAGTGAACGTTCAGGGCGCGCCGGGAGGCCGCCCAGGGATTGGGATCGGGCGCAGGCATCGGTGCTAAAAGGTGGGGCCCTGACCGTGGTTGCGGTATCCGGTAGCCAGATGGCGCCTTCCGATCCCCCCGCTGAACGAGCAAGCGATCCAGCGGCTGACCGGGCCCTCTTGCAGCAGGTGGCCCTGGGCAGCAGCGCCGCGATGCGAGCCGTCTATGCGCGGTGCTCCGGGAGGGCCTGGGCGGTGGTGCTCAGGGTGCTGGGCTCGCGGGCGGACGCGGAGGAGGTGCTCCAGGAGACATTCCTGGAGGTGTGGCGCCGCGCCCGGGAGTTCGATCCGAGCCGGGGTGGGGTGGAGACGTGGGTGACGACGATCGCGCGGACGCGGGCGATCGATCGGCGCCGGGCGATGGGCACGGTGGCCCGGATTGCCGAGGATGTGACGCACCAACCCCCGCCGACCAGCGCCACGCCGGTGAGCCCGGCGGAGGCGGCGTCGCAGGGGCAGGACCGGGCCCGGGTGGCCGCCGCGATGCGGGAGCTGCCGCCCGAGCAGCGAGCGGTGGTGGAGCTGGCCTACTTCGAGGGCCTGTCCCAGCGGGAGATCGCGGAGCGGACCGGGGATCCGCTGGGCACGGTGAAGACACGGGCCCGGCTGGCGCTGGAGAAGCTGGCGGCGCTGCTGCGAGACTCAGCTTTACGGGGGTAAGACCGCGGACAGCAGTAGGGGCCGACGCGCCGAAGCACGCCGACCCCCCGAATGGCAACGCCCCGCTACGGGAGCAGCGAGGTGCGGCGCAGCCGATCGCGCAGCAGCTTGAGCCGCTCCTGCGGCTCGTAGCTGAACACGAGGCGGATGTAGCGCTCGGCCACCGACGAGCCCCAGTTCGTCATCGGCGTGGCCGCCACCTTCGCCTGCGACATCAGGATGGAGGCCGCGTCCGTGGCGCTGTAGCCCAGCGCGTGCGCGTCCAGCAGCATGCTCCAGCCACCCTCGGGGATGATCACCGGCAGGCCCTCGAGCTGCTCCAGCACCAGATCGCGCCGCTTCTTCCACTCGGCCAGCGCCGCAGGCACTCCCGAGTCCTCCGAGCGCAGCGCCACCTCCGCGCCCTTCTGCGCGATGCCCGGCGGCGCGATCACCAGGTAGCTGTGCGTGTAGAAGACGTCCGTCATCACCTTCGGCGGCCCGGCGATCCAGCCGATGCGCCAGCCGATCATCCGGAACTCCTTGGAGACCGAGCCCACGATCAGCGTGCGCTCCGGCATGCCCGTCAGCGTCGCCGGGTGCCGCAGCGGCAGCCCGTCATAGAGCACGTTCTCCAGCGCGGCGTCGTACAAGAGCCACAGGTTGCGCGTGACGCACAGCTCGCGGATGGCCATCCACTCGGCCTCCGTCAGCACGTGCCCCGCCGGCATGTTCGGGTTGGAGATCACCATCGCGCGCGTGCGGCTGGTCACCATCGCGCGCAGCATGTCCAGGTCCAGCCGCCACTTGCGATCCACCACCTTCATCGGCACGAACATCGGCACGCCGCCCGCGAACGTGACGCGGTGGATCATCCCCGCGTACGTCGGGTCCGTGAGCAGCACCTCGTCGCCCGGCTCGATGATCGCCAGCAGCGCCGAGATCAGCCCCTGCGTGCCGCCCGCCGTGATCACGATCTGACGATCCGGATCGTACGAGAGGTTGCACTGGCGCTTGAGGCGCTGCGCCACCGCCTGCCGGAGGCTCGAGGCTCCCGTGAAGGGCGTGTAGCTGTTGGCCTCGTTCGTTCCCACGGACTCTCGCGTCGCCGCAATCGCATCCGGCGGCGGCGGGAGATCCGTACCGAAATTGTCCAGGCGCAGTATTTCGGGATCCATGGTGGCGTCGGACACCACCCGGTCGACGTTGAACCCCACCACGCGCATCATTCGGGACGGACGCATCTCTCCTCCGGTGGGGTCGGACTATAGCCTCGGCAGGTAGGAGGAGTGGATCCGTGATGAGATCTCTCCTCACTCTTCTCTTGCGGTGCCTTGTCTACATCTCCCTTCATGGGCCTTGGGGGTGACGCTGTGGGTAGGTGCCGGTACGCTCCCGGTGCAGATTTTGGAGGCATTCCCCATGAAAGCGGCTTTTACCCTCAGTCGTCCGGTGCTCCCCGTTGGCAGCTCGTCCAAGGTCGATGTCCTGGTGTCCTTCCGAGCCGAGGCTCAGGGGGCCCCCCGGCGGGGGCTCAACCTCAGCGTGGTGATCGATCGATCGGGCTCGATGGCGGGCGCGCCGCTCAAGCACGCGCTGCAGGCCTCGCGCAACCTGGTCGACCGCATGGGCCCGGAGGACTGGATCTCGATCGTCGCGTACGACGACTCGCCCATGACGGTGCTGGCGCCGCAGAAGGTGCAGAACAAGGCGGCCATCGAGAAGGCGATCGCGGGGGTGAATGCCGCGGGCTGCACCAACCTGACCGGAGGCTGGCAGGCCGGAGTGGGCCACGTGAAGACGCAGCAGTCCAGGGAGCTCATCAACCGCGTGCTGCTGCTGACGGACGGTCAGGCCAACGTGGGCATCACCCGGCCGGAGGACATCCTCGCCAAGGTGAAGGAGGCCACGGGCGCGGGCATCACCACGACGACGCTGGGGTTCGGCACCAGCTTCAACGAGGACCTGCTCATCGGCATGGCCGGAGCGGGCGAGGGGCACTTCTACTTCATCCAGTCTCCGGACGAGGCCGAGGGCGTGTTCGGCATCGAGATCGAGGGCCTGTCCTCGGTGGCCGCGCAGAACCTGGTGGTGACGCTGCAGCCGGCGCCCACGGTGAAGGTGGCCAGCGTGCTCAACCGCTACCGGTTCGAGGCGCGAGGCCAGCAGGTGGAGGTGGGGCTGGGGGATGTCTACACCACCGAGGATCGGCAGCTGGCGGTGGAGCTGGCGGTGGATGCGGGCGCGACGCCGGGCACCGCGCCGCTGATGACGCTGGCCTACAAGTACCAGGCGCTGGTGGACGGCGCCCTGAAGGAGTTCAGCGGCGAGCTGCCGGTGACGGTGACGCTGGGCTCGGAGGAGGAGGCCAGCGCGCTGTCGGCGGACAAGAACGTGCTGGCGCAGACGAGCCGCCTGCGCATCGCCCAGGTGAAGGATCGGGCCGTGGAGCTGGCCGACAAGGGCGATCTGGCGGGCGCCTCGAAGCAGCTTCGCAACACCATCGAGCAGCTGTCGGCGAACATCGACAAGAGCTCGTTCGAGCTGATCGAGGAGGTGGATCAGCTCGAGCACTACGCGAAGCGCCTGGAGTCGAGGAAGTACGACTCGGTCATCCGCAAGGAGATGCGCGACCAGTCGTACCAGGCCGGCACGCGCAGCCGGAACGATCTGGCGCTGCGTGGCACGGCGGGCGGCTCGGCGGATGAGCTGGAGGCGGTGTCCAGCGCGGAGGGTGGCGTCGTCGTCAAGTGCGAGCGCGAGGGCGGCAAGCTGCGCGTCCGGGCCGTCTCCCAGGGCTATGACGCCAGCTTCAACGTCCAGTTCCCGCGCAGCGCCCGCGAGGAGGGCGTGACGTACGTGGTGGAGAAGCTGGTGCCCTCCGCGGATGGCACGTTCTACCGGGCGCAGGGGAGCATCAAGCGGCTGGTGCAGCCGGGCCAGGAGCGCTCGGCCCGGGCCTCCTCCGGCGGCGGCGCGCCGAAGAAGACGGGCAAGGCGTCCAAGGTGACGGGCTCGGCGAAGGATCTGCCCACCACGAACAGCGTGGGCAATGGCGTGCTCGTCCAGTGCGTGAAGGAGGGGAGCAAGCTGCGCGCCCGCGTCGTCTCGGATGGGTACGATCCCAACCTCAACATGCGCTTCCCGCGCGACATCCGCGAGGAGGGCATCCTCTATGTCGTGGACGAGGTCATCGAGATGTCCGGCGGCGGCTCGTACATCGCCTGTGGGGACATCAAGCGGCTCGTGCAGTGACGACGTGAGAGGAGAGAGGGATGGAGCGCATCCCTCCTCCTCTCGTGGGTGGGTGGCACCGCGTTATGCGCGCAGGCGGCCGCGGTTCAGCGCGCCGCTCGCGAGGCTGGCTACGAAGAGCACCGCGGCGAGGATCAGCATCCACTTCAACCCTTCGACGGCCAGACCCACGCCGCCGAAGATGAGCGCCAGGACCAGTAGGACGATGAGCAGGTTCATGCCCCAACGGTTGGTCCCTGCCTTCTCGGAGGCAAGAGGCCGGGCCGGGATATGGTGGAGCCTGCACGCCTGGTCTGCTCGGACCCGCCCGTTGCGGGAGTCGCTCGCGATGACTACTTCACGGGGAAGTAGCCCACCTGCGTGACGATCTGCTGGCCCTCGGGTGAGAGCGCGTAGTCGATGAACTGCTGCACGGCGCTGCCCGGCTCGCCTCGGACGTAGAAGAAGAGGTTTCGCGCGAGCGGGTACTTCCCGCTCTGGATGTTCTCCTGGGATGGGGCGATCTCCTCCGTCCCCACCCGGACCTTCAGCTCCCGGATGCCCTTGGCGTACGCCGAGCCGCCGTAGCCGATGCCGTTCTTCTCCTTGGACACCGCGTTCACCACCGCCGCCGTGCCCGGCAGCGTCAGCGCCCGCTCCGTGTAGTCGGCGTCACCCAGGACGCGCTCCTTCACGAAGACGTAGGTGCCGGACGAGTTCTCGCGCGAGTAGACGACGATGGGCGTGTCCGCGCCGCCCACGTCCTTCCAGTTGGTGATGTCTCCCAGGTAGATGCCCTTGAGCTGCTCCTCGGTGAGCGAGGTGAGCGGGTTGGCCTCGTTCACGTAGAACGTCACGCCGTCCTTGGCGACCGCGAGCTCCCTCGGCGGGGCCTTGAAGCGCGACTGGACCTGCTGTGACTCCGCTTCCTTGATGGCGCGGCTGGCCGTGGCGATGTCCGTCGTGCCGTTCACCAGCGCCGCGATGCCCGTGCCCGAGCCTCCGCCCGTCACCTGCACGGTGGTGCCCGGGTTCTTCTTCATGTACTCCTCCGCCCAGCGCTGCACGAGGATGACCATCGTGTCCGAGCCCTTCACCGTGACGGCCTTCCCGTCACCCGGGCCTGCGGAGGCGCTCGCCTGGGGCGTGGATGCGGTCTCGCCGCCAGCGGGTGACTCGGAGCGCTTGCACGCCGGCAGCGCCGCGATCAGGCAGAGCGCGAGAAGAGAGGGAAGGGGAGCGCGGAGCATCGTCTTCATGAGAGGCACCTCCACCAAGAGCCTGGGGCCCTCTATGCCAACTCGGGCCGTGGCGGTCCTGGCTCGTCGGCAATCAGTGGAGGGCTGTCACGTTCGCGACGTTCCGGGGCTCAGACTCGCCGCGCCATGTTCGCTTGCTCGCCTGCTCTCGGGCTGGAAAGAGGGGGTGTGAGTAAACCTGCGAGATGATGGTGAGACAGTCGCCCCGGGCGCCGATTGAGCGCGGGCCAGGGTGGGCCTACGCTGTCGGGCCATGATCTCCGTCGTGTTCCTCTCGCTCCTGCTGGGCGCGGCGCCGAATGATGGCTCGCCGGCCTCCTCGTCCCATTCCCTCGCGTCTCCGCCCGTGGTGGATGACTCTCCGACCGCGTGGTCCTGCACCGCGGACACGCTGCGCTCTGGCAAGGAGTGCGTCTTCGAGGCCGAGCTGACGCCCGGAGAGCCCGACAAGGAGCAGGCCGCCGGCAACGTGCGGACCATCCAGCAGCTGGGCCGCACCCTCTGCGCCGAGGCCGCGCGTCCCCGCGCCGAGGATGGCAAGCCCGATCGCAGCCTCGCCGCCTCCTGCGAGAAGAAGTACGCCGCCGCCGCGGAGCGCTGCGATCTGGAGGGCACCGTGGCCATCGTGGACGCGAAGGGCCGCTTCGCTCCGGCCGCGCGCGCCTGCTACCGCGCCATCTCCGGCGTGCTCCAGGAGACCCAGATGATGGCCACCGTGGCCGCGCCGTGCTGCCAGTGCGCCGCGCAGAGCGGCTGCCCGGGCGCTGGCGATCGCTGCTACGCGGACGTCACCCAGCAGAAGGCGGGAGCCTCCACGCTGGCGTGCATGCGCGACCGCTGCGCGGACTCCTGCTCGCTGCTGCCCTCCGCGGGCTCGCCGGGCAAGGCGGCCGCTCCTGCTCCCAGGAACGAGCCGCGCCCGAACCGGGGCTCGGCCTCGCTGTAACCCACGGGTAACTCACGGGTAATGACGTCCATGGAACGAGAGACCTTGAACCAGCCGAAGAAGCCTGCTTCGCGCCCCGCGTGGGCGCTGCTCTGTGCCCTGTCCCTCGCGGGCTGCGCGACGACGCCCTCGCGCTCCGCCGAGGTGGATGAGCGCGACAAGCCGCCGCCGCCCGTCGCCGCGGCCAGCGAGTTCCCCCCCGAGCCCTTCAACCCGCAGACGTTCGCCAACCAGTACTCGAACCCTTCTGCATGCGAGCGGCAGGCGCGGCGCTTCCTGCCCACCTCCCGAGACGAGGCCTGGGCGGCGCTGAAGGCCTGCGTGGAGGGCACCTACTTCACCCAGCTCCAGGCGCTGATCAGCCGCACGTGGGAGCAGGAGCTGCGCTCGCGCCCCGAGGCCGCGTCGCTGCTGGCCAAGGTGGTGGCCCTGCGCGGAGGCAGCGTGGAGGGAGATCTCCGCCTGCTGAACGAGCAGCGGCTGCCCATCTTCTCGCTCGCCGCGGCCATCGCCCAGCCGGACACCTACAAGGGGCGCTACATCCTCGTCCGGGCCCAGGTGGGCGACGTGAGGACGGAGGGGGAGAAGCCCACCGTGTGGCTCGTCGAGCAGGGCCTGGGCTCCGTGGCCACCGAGCAGCAGGTGGGCCTGGCGCGCCGCAAGGACTCGGTGTCCACGACGACGGGCAACCTCGGAGGCCAGACGACGCTCGGCAGCGGCAACGTGGGCGGCTCGCTCTCGGAGGCCCAGTCCACCCGGCGGACGGAGACGGTGCCCCACTACGACAACATCTCCACGGACACGGGGCGCGAGGCGCTCGGGCGGCTGCCGAAGCCGGATCCGTTCCTGTCGCCGGGCCGGGACTTCGTCATCCTCGCGCGGTTCGACGGGATGCGGACCACCTCGGGCTCGCTGGACGAGGACGATGAGGGGCCGCGCATCCCCGTGCTGAGCATCGTCAGCTACTACATGCCGCACCCGCTCGTCGTGTACTGAGCCGGCGCCTCAGGGGAAGCGCGCGAGGAAGGCCGCCAGCAGCGGGCCCCCCGCACGCGCCTCGGTGGGAGAGGCGGGGCCGCCCTTCGGAAGCTGGGACCAGAGCTCCACCAGGGCCGGCCGCAGCTCCTCGAACGCGGCGAGCGCCTCGTGGGCCTCGCCGAAGAACCGGGAGTGCACGAGCCACCCGGCGATGCCACAGGTGATGGCGTGGAAGGAGCGGCTCTCGTCCTGCTCCAGCGTCAGGCGCACCTGGTCCGCGTACTGCTCGTCCCAGGTGATCGTCCCGCCCTGGGAGCCCGACATCCCCAGGGTGCTGCCTCCTTCATAGGGCTGCCAGGTCGCGTCTTCGCTCATGAGGATCGCGATCAATACCCGAGCTGCGACTGCCCCGGTGGGCCTTCCTTGCCCGGAACGAGCGCGGTGCGCTCCGCATCCTGGGTGAGGGTGGCGGTGACGGAGACGAGCCCTCCTCCCACGGTGACGCGCTGGGTGCTCGGCCGGGCGGACGTCTCGTGCCAGGCGTGCAGCACGTACTCGCCCGGAGGCACGCCGCGCAGCTCGAACCGCCCCTGCGCGTCCGCCTGGGCGTACCACGGTGAGTCCACCACGTAGACGAAGGCGGACATGGACGCGTGGATGATGCAGAGCAGCCGCACCGGGCCGGGCTCGGTGAAGACCTGGCTGCGCGCCACGCCCTGCTCGTAGAGCCCCAGGTCGAACGCGTTGGGCCGGCTGTGCGAGAAGACGTTGTGGAACATCGTGTCCTCGTTGAGGAAGGCCACCTCGGTGCCCACCGGTACCGCCAGCACGTGCGGCAGGAACCGCTTGCCCCGCTGCGAGACGACCTGTCGCGGCGCGGGCCTGGGCTTCGGCGTGGGGCCCTCCGCGCGCGTCAGCCACACCACCGCGCCTCCCGCCCCGGAGCTTTCGCCGCGCACGGTGCCCTCGACGGTGCCCGTGGCGTCCGCCCTGGGCTTGCGCACCTCCACCCGGGGCGTCTTCGCCGAGGCCTTGCGTTGTCCGGAGGCGCCATGGGCCGCGGCCGGGAGCAGCAGCCCCACGACGAGTGCCATGCGCAGCGGCAGGAGGAGGGCGGGCATCATGGGGGCCTCGCGTGGGGAGCGGCGGAGGTGGTGGGGAGGCTCGGCGTCAGCCCGTGTGGGCGTGGCCGAGCGGCGCATCGGAAGCGGCCGACACGGCGGCCAGGGCGGAGCGGTAGGCGGACTCGGCGCGCAGTTCCTCGCCGAAGAGGCGCCGCATGGTGCGCTCCAGGCCGGAGGTGTCCTCGGGCCGGACCGCGGGCAGCGCCCGGGCGAACTCCTCGGCCGACCAGAAGCGATCGGCGGGGTGCGGCTGGAGGGCGCGCTGGAGGATCGCCGCGCACGGCGCGGGCAGCTGGGCGATGCGCTCCCAGTGCTCCTCGCTGGGGCCCTCGGCGGCCTGGATGAGCTGATCGAACTCGGTCTGGCCGGTGTAGAGCAGCTCGCCCGTGAGGCACCAGAAGAGCGTCATGCCCAGGGAGAACAGGTCCGCGCGGCCATCCACCTCGAGCCCTCGCGCCTGCTCCGGGGCCATGAAGTGGATGTTGCCCTTCACCAGCCCCGCTCGAGTATGCGTGGAGCGGTGGGCGCTCTTGGCGATGCCGAAGTCCAGCAGCTTCACCTCGCCGCGCCCGGAGGCCAGGATGTTCATCGGTGACACGTCCCGGTGGACGATCCCCAGCGGTCGGCCCTGCGTGTCCTGCCGCGTGTGCGCGTACCCAAGCGCCTTGAGCACTTCCTGGGCCACGAAGAAGACCGTGGCGGGCTCCAGCGGGTCGCCGTCCCGCTCGAAGGATCGGCGCACCACCGTGTCGAGATCCCTGCCGAGGATGTACTCGGAGGCCAGGTAGTACTCGCCGTCCACCTCGCCGAAGTCGTAGACGGGGACCACGTTGGAGTGGACGAGGCTGGCGCCCAGCCGGGCCTCGTCCATGAACTGGGCCACCGCCTCGGGCTGACGCGCGAGCGGCTCGTGCAGCCGCTTGATGACGAACAGGCGCTCGAAGCCTCCCGCGCTCCGGGCCAGCGCCAGGTACACGCGGGCCATCCCGCCCTCGCCGAGCGGCCGCAGCAGCTCGTAGCGACCGAAGGGCACGGGCGCCTCCAGCGAGGGCTCGGGGCGGGCACGCGGCGCGGGCGCCGGGGCCTCCGCGGCGCTCTGGACGGTGGGCATGGACTTCGACAGGCGCTCGAGCTGGGCCTCCGCCGCGGCGAGGCGCTGGGTCGTCTGGGCGAGCAGCTCCGCCGTGGCCCGCTCCCGCTGGGGCCGCAGCGCGAGCCAGAGCGCGATGCCCGAGGCCAGCAGGGCGGTGAGCCACACGGGCACCATCAGCGCCCGGGTCGTGCTCAGGACCTGGGCCGCCTCCGCCCGGGTGTCCGCCTGGGCCCAGAGGAACAGCCCGGGCCCCACCTCGGCCCGGACCATGGACCACCTGCCCCGGACATCCGTGAGCGGAGTGCCGTCCAGCGTGGGCGCGGCCAGCTTCTTCGAGGCGGGCTCCCCCGCCCGAGTCAGCTCCGCTCCGTCCGCGTCGACGAGGAGGAGCGTGCTGCGGAACTCACGAGCGATGGCCTCGAGCTCCGCCGCCCCCAGGGGACGTGCGAGCACCAGCAGGGAGCGCTCCGGCACCGCCGAGGGAGGAACCTGCACCTGCGCGACCGCGGCCAGATAGGGCACCCCTCCCACGAGGAGCAGCTCCGAAGCCAGCGGACGGCCCTCCGAGGCGGCCAGCAGGGCCGAGAGCTCCACGGAGCGGGACACTCCATCCGGCGTGAAGTCGAAGCGCCGGTGCCCCTCGATGAGCGAGTGGAAGGAGAACTCGTCCCGGAAGGGCTGCCACCAGGTCTCGGTGGCGAAGGCATCCTGCAGGGTGAACGTGTCGACATGCTCGGCGGCCAGCGCCCGCACGGGGCTCAAGGAGGCGCCTGTCGCGGCCCGGCCCTCGACGGCTCGGAGCCGGCCTTCCAGCGCCTCGCGTGCCCCGGTGAGCGCCACGCCCGCGGCGTGGACCGAGCGCGCACGGGCTCCCTTCTGCCCGCGAGCATCGAGTCTGAGCGAGGCGACCGTCGCCCCCGCCAGGACACAGGCGGTGACGAGGAACCCCAGGATGCGGCGGTGCACAGGGCGCATGTGAGGGTCGAACCCTGTGCATGGTGTCAGTCACGGCAAGGGCTACATGCCCACGCGCGCAGGGTCTCTTTCCTCCAGCCAACGCACCGCGGGTCCCGGGGTGATCACTGGTGGAAAGTGGTCGGCGGCGCTCCCCTTTGAGCGTAGCCCCGCGGGGCGCGTTTTCCCCGAACGAGAGGGTGTCTACCTCTCTGAGCGGCTCGAAGGCTTTGGTGCCCGCCTCGGGACGTCAGGAGGAAGACATGCGCGTCACACACGGAAGCCCCGGAGTGCTGGGGCTGTGGCGGGTCTGCAGCACCCTGGTCGTCCTCGCGGCGTGTGCTCCCGCGCTCGAGGAGGAGGAGGACGCGATGTCCGTCCACCGGGAGGAGCTGGTGGAGATCGCCTCCATCCATCCGTCCCGCGAGCTCTTCATCCATGACGTCAGCGTGGTGGATGACGCCCTGTACACCACGTGGGATCCGAGGAGATCGGGCACCGATCCCGAGGGGGCGTGGTCCTTCGGGCGGCTCATCGACAACATGGTGCCCGAG
Source organism: Hyalangium gracile (assembly GCF_020103725.1). Taxonomy (NCBI): domain Bacteria; kingdom Pseudomonadati; phylum Myxococcota; class Myxococcia; order Myxococcales; family Archangiaceae; genus Hyalangium; species Hyalangium gracile. The sequence goes on from NZ_JAHXBG010000024.1 coordinate 19,360, forward strand.
CTGCTGCGCAATCCCTACGGGCGCTCCCAGTTCATCCTGCACTGGCTGAAGTCGTGGGAGCGGGACCAGACGGTGAACGGGCTCGTCATCCCCGCGCGTCCCCTGATCCGCTCCCAGCTCATCGACCCATGGCGCGCGGCCAGCGGCTGCAAGGGCGCGGATGATCGGTGCGTGCTGGATCTCTCCAAGGCGCCCTTCCGGCTGCTGGCCATCGTGAACCGGCCGGACCTGCGCCGGGTGCCCACGGCGACGAGCCCCGGCAACGCGGGGCAGGGGCGCTTCGTCTTCGGGGTGCTGGGGCCGGACGGCGAGCGCCTGCCCTTCACCGTCATCTTCGAGTACCAGCTCCCCATCTCTCGCAAGGTGGACATGATCACGTGGGCCACCCGCTGGCACGCCCTGGGCTCCATTCCCTTCGGCAGGCTCTACAACGCGAAGCTGCACTCCGTGACGCGGGAGTTCACCCGGCGCCACGCGGCCCCAGGCCAGGTGAACGGCAGCGCGCTGCTGCAGATCCGCACCAACGAGGCGGCGCTCTCGTCCGCGGAGCCCCCGCTCTGGGAGCTGCGCGAGTTCGTCCTCGGCAGCACCGGCATGCTGCGGCCCGCCACGGTGAAGCAGGAGGTGGATGCCGCGCTCAACGGCTCTGCCCTGCTGGGAGCCTGGGCCGCCCAGAACGCCGCGGCCATCCTCGAAGGGCGGCACGTGGTGCCGGGCTCCTTTCAGGGGCAGCGCTTCCTCGCGGCCGCCGCGCCGGTTCCCTTGGACCTGGCCTGGCAGGTGCCCGGCGTCTCCGAGGAGGTGCGCCACGCCTTCTCCCTGGCCACGTGCAGCGGGTGCCACAAGTCCGAGACGGGGACGTTCTTCCTCCACGTGCGCACGCGCGAGGCAGGCGCCGCCGCCCAGCTCTCCGCCTTCCTCGCCGAGGAGCTGAGCCCCACCGGCCCACGCGTGATGGACTTCCACGGCCTGCTCAACACGGCGGACGCGAACACGCTGAAGGACGGAAGAGGCAAGGAGCACCCGGAGCATCCGAGCGCAGAGGAATGAGCCAGGGCTCCTGAGCCCTGCCTGTCCTCACGCCCAGGCGCTCACTGGCGCCGGGTCGCCTCGGTGGCCTCGTACTTCGCGCCGTGGTTCCACACCCCCTTGATGCCGCCCCAGGCCCAACCACCCCACAGCACCAGGAGGAGCACGAAGCCCCAGATGGGAAGGGAGGTCGTCTCGGCCGGAGGCTGCTTGCGGAGCGTGCGCACCACCTCCCGCAGGAGCACGAACCCGGCCAGCGGAGGCAGCGGCAGCAGGTTGAACGCGGCCAGCTTCGCCGCGAACACCCCCAGCGTCGTCCGGACGCCCAGGGGCCGCAGCGAGAGGAACGCCTCCACCCGCTCGGGAGCCCGGAGCACGTTCACCACCTGCTCGAAGCCCGAGAGCATCGACCCCAGCGCTCGCGCGGGCCCCAGACAGATGCAGGCGAACAGCAGCAGGATCAGCACGCTGCTGGAGATGAGCACCAGTCGCTGAGGGAAGGCGAGCCGCTGCCAGGCGGGCGGCACGGAGCCCTCGGGCTCGTCGTCGGCATTGAACGACAGGCTGGTGCCCATCGTGAGCGGCCCCAGGCTCCAGCGCGCGCCGAACAGCTTGAAGGCGAACAGCGTCGGCCCCACGTGGAAGCGGACCACCGTAGGCCGGGCGCCCAGGGCCCAGCACAGCGCCGCCATGCCCAGCCCGGTGAGCAGGGTGATGGAGGTGGCGTGGAGCCACAGCCACGCGATGGCCACCCAGGCGGACAAGGGCCGCGACGCTCGCGTGCTACGGCTGGGACTTCGAGTGCTTGTAGAAGATCACCAGGGTGTAGCAGTGGAACTCATTGTCACTCGACTGGCAGACGACGCGGTCTACGATCTCCAGATCCGCGTTGCTCTTCATCCAGCGGGTGACGTTCTCGCCGAGCTCTTCCCGCTCCTTGGCCTTGGTCGCCGAGAAGACCTTCACGCCCGTGAACATCGCCGTCCCCTCCTATCATCTGATACGACGTCGCTTGCTCCCGTTATCGCACACGCTTTTACAGGGTGTCAAAAACCCTGCCTCCCGGGCGCTGGGGGTTTGCAGGTGGGAGAACGTGCCTAGATTTTCCAGGTCGCATCGAGGTCCGAGCCTGGGAAACGGGTCCCGGGGAGGGTGGGGGCGACGGGGGATGGGTACGTGGACGTGAAGACCAAGAAGGATCTGGCCGTAGACTTCATCAATGCCATCCGGACGATGGATCCGGCTGCGCTCAACGCGCTGATCGTCAAGGAGGCTGGCGAGGACCTGGCCCAGTTCTTCCTCAACTACAGTGCCAACCTCATCTCCAAGGACCCCTCCCGGGTGCTGGAGAACACCTCCTCCCTGATGCTGATGGGCTACCTCATCCGCACCTATGAGGAGAAGAACGGCAATACCCAGAAGGGCCTCTTCCAGTCCTACGCGTACGCCTGACGGGCGCCGGTACGGGCGGCGAGACTCGACAGGCTCCGGCGAGCCTGTTAGGGAGCGGCGCCCATGCTGATCGACCTGCACGCGCACTCACATCTCTCGAAGGGTTGCGACCTGGACCCACGCGCCGTGCTCGAGCGGGCGGCGCTGTTCGGCCTGGACGGTGTCGCCTTCACGGAGACGAACACCCAGGACGGCTGCGACGAGCTGTTCGACATTGGCGCGAAGTCCAAGCTCAAGGTCTTCGTCGGGCTGGAGCTCATCACCGACAAGGGCCAGTACCTGTGCTTCTTCCCGAAGCCGGAGCTGGCGCCCGAGCCCGTCCAGATGTGGGGCAGCAACCGGGAGAAGCCCTGGAGCGCCGCCGAGTGCCTGCCCAAGGTGAAGGCCCTGGGGGCGGCCATCGTCGCCGCGCGGCCGTATGACCGGGACTCTCCGAACCCACCCATGGACTTCATCCGCTCGCTCAACGTGCTGAGCGCGGTGGAGGGCTACAACGCCAAGGTGAAGCAGACGGCCAATGATCTGGCCGTGGAAGCCGCCGAGGCGCTCAAGCTCCCCTGCACGGGCGGCAGCGATGCGCGCGGCTCCCTGGACGAGGTGGGGCGCGGCGCCACCCTCTTCAAGAACCCCATCGCCAACCAGGCGCAGCTCGTCGCGGAGCTGCTCAAGGGCGAGTTCTGGCCGGTGATGGCCGGCGAGCTGCCCCGGCTGACGCGCCCGGGCGAGGCCCAGGCGGGCAAGGGGGGCGGCAAGCGCGGCGGTGGGGGCGGGGGAAACCGCCGTCGCCGTCGCTGAGCCGCTGGCACTCCGAACTTCTTCCTACTTCGAGCCCGGGGACAGGTTGAGGGCGGGGGCGGCCGCCTCCTCCACTCGCACCAGGCGCCCGTCGCTCAGGAAGGCGCGGCGCCGGCCGCCCGGGTAGATCCACTCCTCGTTGCGGACGGTGCCCTCGAGCGTGCGCCGGACCGTCTCCGGGTAGCCCCAGGCCATCTCCAGCGCCTCCGCGGGCATGTCCGTCACGGCCTTCTTCTGGCGGATGGCCTCGCGCACCGGCTCGCTGAAGGCGGCCAGCTTCGCGGCGGGATCCTGGGTGGACAGGAAGCGATCCACCTCCGCGAGGAACTCCTCGCGCTTCTTCAGGTGGGGCGGCAGCACGAGCACCAGCGGCGGCCCCGGCGGCGCGCCCTCCACGTCCACGTAGACCCAGGGCCAGGTGCGCGGGGTGTAGAGGATGCGCTCGGTCACCACCCAGGCGGTGGGGAACTCCACCTGGCGGATGCGCGCCTTCGCTCCGGCCGGCAGCGTGGCCTCGATGCCGCCCGGGTGGACCGTCTTGCCCTGCGTGTCGTTGAGCAGGAGCACGTCCTCGGGCGGGTAGGGCGTGAGCAGCCGCTTGGAGGCGTCCCCGAAGAAGGGGGTGATGTGCATGGACAGGCGCAGGAACCGGTTCGACTCCGGGCCGGTGAGCGTCTGCTCCAGCAAGGCGCGATCATCTGGCGCGATCTGCGTGTGCGACTTGCAGCCGGCTCCCAGCAGGACGAGCAGAACGACGAGCAGTCTCTTCAAGAGGGCCTCCCGAGGCGTGAGCGCGTGAGCGGCCCTGCTTTAGCTCAGCGGGAGGCCTGCGTCAGCGGCTCGGTGTCGCGAGAGAGGGCATGGCACCCGCGCTGCGGAGGACACACGGGCCCTCGCCCGTCGGGATCGGGGACGAGCAGGAAACGGCCCAGGCCCCGCGCGTCCGTCAGCTCCGGATGACCGCACAGGGCACAGCGGCGGGGAGGGCGCTTGGAAGGTGGAAAGGGCACGACGCGGAGTGTGCGTCGCGCCCATGCCCTCCGCCAGTTTCCGGCCGGGCTGCTACGTCTTGCCGCCAGCGGCCGCCGCCGGCGCTGTGGAGGTGCTGCTCGAGCTGCTGCTGCTGGTGCTGCTCGAGCTGCTGCTGCTGCTGCTGCTGGACGAGCTGGAGGACGAGCTCGACTCCGAGCTGCCGCTGGAGCCGTCCTTCTTGGTGGAGCTGTAGAGATCAGAATACCAGCCGCCGCCCTTGAGGACGAAGCTGGAGCGGCTGACGATCTTCGTCAGCGAGCCCGTGGCGCCACAGGCGGTGCAGGCCTCGGGCGTCGGATCGCTCACCTTCTGCAGCACGTCGATGACCTTGCCGCAGCTCTGACAGGAGTACTCGTAGATGGGCATGATGGAACCTCGTCAGGGCAAAGATTGATCGGAGTTGAGCTGCTCGCGCAGCGTGCCAGCCAGGCCCAGGCGCTCGATGGCGCGCAGGACCAGTTCTTGAGGAGCGCCGTGCTTGCGAGCCACGGCCAGGGCGAGTCCGGGCAGATCCCGCGCTCCCGGCAGCTCGTCGCGCACGAGCCCCTCGAGCTCCTTGCGCAGCGAGTCGGTGAAGCGCTTCTTGATGCCGAGATCCGCCAGGTACTTGTCGCGGCCGAGCAGATCCAGCCGCTGGGTGAGGTGGCGCGCGCCCAGGGCCTCGCGGCGGAAGCGCTCGCGCACCTCCTCCGCCTCCTGCTGGAGCCCGAGCGTGCCAATGAGCTTCTGCAGCTCCGAGGGGCTCAGGCCCAGGGCCCACGCCACCCGGCCCGCCGCGCCCCGCTGATCGGCGTACGCGGAGAGGATGCCCTGGCGCTCCTTCGCGGCCAGCGTCTCCAGCAGCTCGTGGCGGCGCAGCACGCTCTCCAGATCCACCATCGTCAGCTCGCCCTTGGCGCCGTTGTACTGCTCGCCCAGGGACTTCAGGAGCGTGAAGCGGTGCTCGCTCTGCGCCACCGCCGAGTCCAGGATGTCCCGGCCCTCGGCGCGCGTCAGGATCTGGAAGCTGCCCTTGGGCGCCGCCACCTGGGTGTAGCGGCCGCGCGGCTTGGGCAGCTCCCTGCGCAGGAAGCGCGGCTCGGCCTCGAGCGACTCCTCCTGCTCGTGCTCCGGCTCGGCGGACGCGGCGCGCTTGCGCGGGGCGATGCGCTCCTGGACCGACTCGGTCCCCCGGCGAGCGGCCTTGTCGGCCTTCGCTCCGCCGGCCCCATCCCCATCTCCCGCAGGCGCCGGGCGAGGGGGCGGAGGGGCGAACGTGGGGACCTCCGGCACCACCACGGGCGCGGGAGCCACGGGCGTCTTCTCCTCGCGCACCCGGGTCAGCTCCTGAACCACGTCGTAGTAGCCGCACGCCTGGCGCTGGGCAGCCAGCGACGGCTGCGTCCCGCGCAGGATGTCCACCACCGCGAAAGGTCCAAGAGGCGACACTTCCGGCTCGGTGTCGGTCAATGTGCGCACGCGGAAATCTTCGTCTTCGGAGAGCAGCGCGAGCGCTTCGCGGACCTCCGTCGGGGACGCCATCGCCTTGGCGCGGCGACAGAAGTCGGAGACGGCTACCGCCACCGGGGTGGGCACATCATCAGGCTGCCGTCTTCTCTGCCATTGACTATTCATGGAGAAACTTGCGGAAAAATGCTCGTTTACGAGGGCGGAAGCCCTTATCTTTCGCGGCGGACGGGTGTCAATGAGCCTGACGGTCTCCAATGTAAACAGCCAGGTGGCGACGCAAGTCCTGGTGTATTGCTGCCCGCGAGGCGCGCTGGCAACCGGTCGTTCGGCGGGTAGGCGGAGGTGGCGCGATGGGGGTTAGGACTCGTCAGGTCATGGAAGAATACATGCCGGAGGGAGAAGCTTTACCCGTGAACGAGGAGTCGAAAGAGGCGGTCCTCAACCGCTACATGGCGCAGCATGGGCTCAAGAGCACCCGCCAGCGCAGCTTGATCATCGACACCTTCTTCTCCGTCGGGGGTCACCTGTCCGTGGAGGAGCTCTGGAGCAAGGTTCGGGAGCTGGACACCAAGGTGTCGGTGGCCACGGTGTACCGGACGATGAAGCTGCTGAACGACTGCGGGCTGGCGCACGCGCGCAACTTCGGCGACGGGCAGACGCGGTACGAGGCGGCGGCCGGGCGCGAGCACCACGATCACCTCATCTGCACCCGCTGCGGGCAGATCATCGAGTTCGAGAATGATCGCATCGAGGCGATGCAGGAGGCGGTGGCTCGCAAGCACGGCTTCATGGTGACGTCGCACAAGATGGAGCTGTACGGGCTGTGCCGGGACTGCCAGCGCCCGGTGTCCACGCCCAAGACGGAGGCCTGAGCGTGCTCCGCGCCCTGCTCACGGCCGTCCTGATGCTGAGCCTGGCCGGCTGCAAGAGCACCCCCGAGGCCGTGGAGGCGCCGGGGGACGGGTTCCTGGGAGCGCTCGTGCTGCCCGCGGTGGGGCCTCAGCGGATGGCCGCGAGGGAGCTCTCCGGGCGGGTGGTGCTGGTGAACTTCCTGGCGACGTGGTGCTTCCCGTGCGTGGCGGAGCTGCCCTCGCTCGAGGCGCTCCAGCGCGACTACGGTCCGCAGGGGTTCCAGGTGGTGGGGGTGGGGATGGATCTGGAGGGGGAGAAGGTGCTGGCCCCCTTCGCGGACCACTACGAGCTGCGCTTCCCGGTGCTGATCGCGGACGAGCACATCCGCTCGGGGCAGAGCCCCTTCGGGATGATCGGCGCGCTGCCCACCTCGGTCATCCTGGACCGGCAGGGGCGGGCGGTGGCGGCCTGGCAGGGCGTGGCCGGGCATGAGGTGATGGCCCGGGCCATCGAGAAGACGCTGCGCAGCAAGGACTAGCGCTCTACTTCTTTCGGGCGTCCTTCGGCGCCGCCTTCTTCTTCTTCTTTGGGCGAGGATTCTTTGGAAGCTGGGAGATGTCGTCGATGGGAAGGCTGAGCCGGTAACGTTCCCCCTTGAGTTCCATCTCCGCATAGGCCCGGGTAGGACCAAAGGAGGCTCCCACGGAGAAGTCCGCGATCGCCCGGCCTTGGACGGATCGGACGTGCTTGTGGAGCCTCCGAGTCAGCATGAAATGTACCGACTTGGGAATCGGATCCTTCTTCGCATCATGTGACTGGAGGACGAGCCGGAGCCGCAGCCCCTGGCCAGGGCGCGATGCCAGTTGCCATGCATCAAGCGACCACCGGTGACCTCCCAGTCGATCCCAGAATGCATGCGGCAGCCGAGCGACGGTATCGGGCCAGAGTGCACGCAGATAGAGCGGGGTCCTGAGCGTGTAGCTGTCTCGCTCCGACTCACAGATGAGTCCTTGGCCCATGAGCGGGAGCGCAACGTCGCGCTCCAGGAACCACACCCCGTTCGCGCTGACCTCGCGCAGGGCCGTCGTCAGCACTGGGGACTGCTGGGCGAGCCATTGGCGGACCCGAGCCATCTCCCCATCGAAGATGCGGGACCACTCCACGCTCTCGAAGCGCATGAGTTCCTCGAGGGTCCATTCGTGCTGGCGAGCTCCTTGGAGCGCAATCTCCGCGAGGTGGAGGCTTCCCCCCGTCCAGTGGAGGAACTCCCGCTCGCCCTCTTCACTGAGACTCACTCCGTACATCCAGCAGAGGTTTCGGACCTGCTCCCCGTCCAGGTCCTGGAGCCGTACCACCTCGGCCCGGTGGGAGAAGGGGGTATCAGGCCGGCATGCCAGCAAGAGCCGTGCGTCCTGACGTGTGAGCCTGTCCTGCAAGGAGTTCACAGTCTCCACATCCCCTACGAGGGTGTGGAGCCGATGGAAGTTGCCGATCCCGACTACGATCTTCCACTCGGGATGCTGATACCGCACCTCCCGCACCAAGTCTTCGATGCGAGTCGTGAAGAGTTCCAGGAACTCGTCCGGCCTGAGCTCCAGAGGAAGGCGCGAGGGAACATCGAATAGGAAGAACTGCATGGGGACATTCAGTCGCTCCCCAAGCAGCCCCACGAGTCTCAGGAGCGTGGCACTGGCTTGTCCGTAGTAGCCCTCCACGCGGATGATCGGCGCACCGTGCAAGGCGCTGATGAGCTTCAGGAGGTGATGGGCCTCTGGCCGCTCGATAGCAAGAGGGGGAAGGGAGAGCTCCACCGGCTGTATCGCCTCGCTCAGCAGGTCCCGGTAGTCCCGTGCACTCAGTACCCCGCGTTCCAGTAGGACCTCGCCGGTCTTCTCGAACTTCTCGAAGCTCCGTTGGGCCATCCTTCGCAGGAGCGCTCTCGGGAAGTCGTCCTTCGTGGCGCGCCAAGCCTGCACCACGAGTTCATCGATGACCTGCGCGCCGAAGTGCTGGCGAAGCTCCCAGAATACTCCACCCCAGATCTCCCACACGCCCGGAGCTGTCGGGTCCTGCGGCCGGGTGAATCTGAGGCGGTTGTCCAGGTTCCGGAGGAAAGGTGCCTTGGAGAACTGGAGCCGAGCCTCCTCCTGGCCGAAGTGCGGGTCGTTCTTGAAGCTGCACACTAGGTAGTCCGCGAGCCCGGACTCCACCGAGGCGAGTTCCGTAGGGGCCTCCCCTTGTCTCCGCTTCAACACATGATGTGCATACTCGCGGGTCAAGGTGTCTTTTAGGGAAAGCAGGCTGCGCAGATAGCCCCACTCACGACGGTCATTCCGATCCTTGGGTGCTGGAGGGAAATGAAACGTCATCGGCGGGATCGGCTCCTCCACGACTCCGTTCAGGATGAGGTACTCACGGAAGGGCGACAGCACATTCCTCATACGCTCGCGCTCGCGCGGCGAGATTTCCCCTGAGAAGACGACCCAATCCTCCGAGCCCTGCGACACCTCCTCTGGAGGGCTGTCCTCCCCCAGAATCTCCTCTGCGACCTCTTCTTCGCCAAAGCGAGGGAGATCCAGCATGAAGTCCGGGGCCTCCGCGGCAGGCTCGGCCACGATCTCGATGTTCGGGAGCACCACCGTGTGCACCGTCATCCCGTGCCGGTTCACGAAGCTCAGGGTGATGGCTCCCTTCTGGAAGAACTCCTTCGCGGTGAGCAGGAAGGCCGCCGGCCCGTAGCTGCCACCGAAGCGGTGCAGGACGATGCTCTGCTCGCCCAGGGGCTCGTGGGTGAAGAGCGAGGTGTGGACCAGGCAGGTGAGGGCCAGTTCCTCCTGCTCATAGGGCCACTGATCCTGCGGGTGGCGGTGCTGGATATCCACGGTGAGGTAATGACGCTCTCCGGGCCGGGCCGTGCGTGGGTACGAGACCACGGGCTCGATGGAGATGGACTCAGCCAAGGGGCGCTCCCGCAGGCTCCAGCTTCAGGTAGGCCTCCGGCGTCCCGTAGAAGACGTACATGAACGTGGACACGTAGGCGCGCCGAGATTCCGGGTCGTTCACGTTCAGCTTCTCGAAGGCCTCCTTGCGTACCCGGCGCAGTTCCTCCGGGATGCAGACGCCGCCCTCCGCTCGGGCCGCCTGCAGGATGCGCGCGCCGACGCTCGCCGCGATCCCTTCCTCGATCCTTCCCATCACTCCCAGGTATGCGCCCGCGAACGTGCCCAGGAGCCGCTCGGGAAGGCCCGAGACGCCGTAGTCATCCCTCAGCAGCAGGCCCGAGTGACAGGCGTTGATGAAGATCAGGGGCCGCTCCTTCTGGATGAAGGTCGGCAGGTTCAGGATGAGCTGGGTGAGCACGTGCTCTGGAGCCTCGGGATCCGGCTCGTCCTCGGGACTCTGACCGTGGCTGGCGACGAACAGCATCGCCAGGGACGAGGAGTCGTCCTGCAGCTCCTGCCCGAGCAGCTCGATGTCGTCGAAGCGCTCATGGCAGCCCTGGAGTGCCTCGAGCTCTTGCGCGGCCTGCTCCAGTTCCTTCTCGGCTACGTAGGACATGGCCCGGCCAGACCAGGTCTGCCGCCCCATGCGTAGCGGCAGGTGCTCTCCTTCTTCCTGATCCATGGTCTTCAGCCACCGGACCACCTTGATCAGGGCACCGATGGGAGTGGGGACAACCCTGCGCCCCTGCGTGGAGGGCAGCTCCAGCATCTCCCAGGGCACGCGGGTCTCGGCGTACTCCTGGATGATGAGGGTAACGTCGCTACGAGCCTTCAACCGCTCCTTCAGCCATGCCGTGAGCCGGCCACACTGGCGCCGGAAGAAGTTCTGCACGGTGTAGAGGAGCTTCCGCGTGTCCGGAGGGCCCGGCGGGTCCAACAGGTTCCGTGGAGGCTCGAGCACGGAGATGGGCCCGCTCGAAGGATCCTCCGAGGGGAACCAGTGCAGCCGAAGCGTCTGGTCCGTGGCCTCGATGTGGAGGAAGGCCGTGGCCTCCGGATCCTCCGGCGCCTCCTCCAGATCCACCAGGATCTTGTCCCTCAACGCCTCGGGCAGAACCCGTCCGGCCTTTTCGATGCGGAGCTCCAGCGACCGGACCTGGTGGGGAGCCCGGGTGGCCCGGTGCAAGCTCAGCCGGCCCTGCACGCCCTGGGCGTCGGGCGCCGTCTTCAGCCAGAACTCGCGGGTGGCCAGCCCGCTGTCGAGCTCGGAGGGCACGAGGCTCGCGGTCTCGGTCTGCAGCTGAAGGCCCTTGGGGCCATCCCAGCTCAGTGAGAGGGACTCGGCCTCCGCGAAGTCCACCGCGTCAGCCTCTTCGAGCCCTGCTGGCGAGAGCATCACCCGCACATGGAAGGTGCCCCCAGGCGCGAGGTGGAAGCGTCCCTTCTCCGGCTCTACTGGAGCGGGAGCGCCCGCCGCGGCCAGCACCACCAGCTCGACCCGGACACGAACTCCGGATGGAGCATTGCGCTTCAGCGGCGCCCCCGATGGTGGCCGGGCGATGGCGTTCTGGATGACATCCAGTCCCAGGCTCATGCGGCGGTGTCCTCCGCCACGTGGGCCGGCGGCCCGAAGTCCACCAACTGCGCACCCAGGGCACCCGCGAGCTGCGCGGGCAGACTCTTCAAGTGCGCCAGCGGAGGCTTGATCACCACCGACGAGACCTGCCGCATCCCGCGCAGCTGCGCGGCGATCCGCAGCGCATCCTCCACGCCCTGACGGCCCACGAGCGGCGCGAGGATGCCCGTGCGGCTCGCCTCCAGCGGGACGTTTCCTCGCCCGTCCGTGACCACGACGAGCCAGGCATGATGCGCGGCTCCACGTCCCACACGCAGCGTCCGGCGCAAGGTGGCGAGAGCCCGCTCGAGCCCATCCGCCAGAGGCGTGGCCCGGCCCGGCTGGGCCTCCAGGGCTTGCCCCACGGCGGGCACCAGCAGGCTGCGCGACATCACCTCCCGGGCTCGCAGCTCACTGCCGGCGGGTGCGCCGTCGTCCTCGCGGGCCCCCACCTGGATGACGCAGACCATGGCCCGCTCCACGTAGGCCTGTGACAGGTACGGTGCGAGGGCCTGCTGCCAGCCATCCGTCCTCATGCTGGTGAAGTCCAGCACCAGGGCGAGCAGGTGCTGAGGCGCGGGCGCCCGTCGGTACGTGCGCAGATCCGAGCGTGTGAGCAGCAGCTCCGGTTCCTCCGAGTCGGACTGCTCCCGGCGCAGGTTCTGATAGGGGGCGGCGGCCAGCACCGTGCTGACGATGGCCAGGTCCTGCAGGTCCGTGGCGGGCTGCACGCCGATGACGGCGCCACGGTCCTTGGCGCTCATGCCCCCCTGAACCGTGGGCAGCCGCAGCGGCGCGTACTCCCGCTGCTTGCGCGGGTCCCGCTCCACCTCGAGCGGAGGAAGCGCGGCGGCAGGCTGTACCTCCACTTCGGAGACATGGACCGGCACCACACTCACGGGGGGGCTGGGGGCCTCCTCGAAGCGCATGACGGGAGGCTTCTCGGGTGACGGAGCCGCGGGCCCTGCCGGCGGTGGGGCCTGCGGTGGCGCCTCCTGGGGGCCGGCCGGAGAGGCAGCGGGCTCGGGCGACTTCGACTCTGGCGACTCCCGCTGGGCAGGAGAGGGGAGCTGGAGCCACCGCGCGGCCTGGTGGACGTGCGAGGCTTGGAGCTCCACGGTCCGCGGGCGGGGGGTATCCACCGTCGCTTCCGCGAGCTGGGCCACGGCGCACGCCGTGCGCGCGAGCGTGATCAGGCCCCGGTGGCCCGTGCCTGGCGAGGCGGGGAACCGTTCGAGGAGCGCCTCACGAGCCGGTTTCGACAAGCGAACGCGCACTTGGGCCGCACTCAGCAATCGTCCGGCCTCCGGGCCCGCCCGCGGAGCCTCGCTCGAGGAAGGAGGCTCGGGCTGAAGCGCCCGCAGCAGCTCCGCCGTGGCATCGCCCCGCACGGAGGGGGCGCGCACGCGCAGGGCGAACCGGTCCAGCAGGTGGAGCGAGACCTGGCCCACTTCCGCCATCGCGCACCCGGCGAGCCAGTAGCAGTGGGGCCGGAAGCGGCGGACCTGTCCCACCCGCTCGATGGACACGTGCTCCGAGCCCATCCAGCTCGCGCACGCGCGCAGCGCGGCCAGCGAGAGCCGGGAGAGATCCGGGATCACCACCAGCCGGGGCTCGTCCGAGTCCAGCAGCCCGGAGCGGCGCAGCTCCACGGGGAGCGAGTCACCGTACCCCCAGAGATCCTCCTCCGTCGTCCACGGCCCGAGCTGCACCCGGCGCGCTTGCACTCCGAGTACGGCGAGGTTGCCGAGCCATCTCCGCGCCACCTGCTCCAGCAGCTCCGTGGAGGCGTCATAGAGGATCAGGCTCCCCAGCTCCTCTCGGAGGCTCGCGCACGCGAGCAGCTGTTCAAGCGGAGCCGGGAGCAAGCTCGAGGGCTTTGTCGACGAGCGTGTCATCCGTCTTGCTCCACACGGCGGCATCCCGCTGCGCTCCACTCTTGCGCCGGTGAGCCAGCGCCAGCGGAGCCACCTTCCGGATGTCCTCCACCGAGACCACGTTCCTGCCCTCGAGCGCCGCCATCGCCCGCGCGGCTCGCGCCAGCACCAGCTCGGCGCGGTGTCCCTCCACCACGAGCGCCTGGGCCGCGCGGACGCACGCCTCCGCGAGCTTGCGGGGCAGCTGGACCTGAGGCAGGCGCTCCTGCGCCTTCAGGAGCCGTTCACGGCATGCGGAATCCTGCTGCTCCGCCTTGCTTCGTAGCGCCTCATCCTCCATCCCCAGCACCTGTTCGAGGATCCGCGCGCGCACCTCCGGCTCCGTTTCCGCCTGCACAGCCACCATGAGCCCGAAGCGGTCCAGCAGCTGCGGGCGCAGCGTGCCTTCCTCGGGGTTCATCGTCCCCACGAGGACGAACTGGAGGTGCTTCGTCTGGTTCAGCCCTTCCCGCTGTACGACGAGCATCCCCGTGGAGGTGACATCCAGGATGATGTTGACGATGTGGTCGTCCAGCAGGTTGACCTCATCCACGTAGAGCAGCCCACCGTTGGCCTCCTCCAGCAGTCCGGGCTGGAAGACGGTCCTTCCTTCGATGAGCTCCTTGATCTGCCAGCCGCCCACCACCCGATCCTCGGTGGCGTTGATGGGCAGGTTCACCATGGGTTGTTGCTTGCCGCCCATGGCCATGCGGGCGAAGGCGCGGACCGCGGTCGTCTTGCCGGTGCCCCGCTCGCCGCTGAGCAGCACTCCGCCGATGCGCCGCTCCACGAAGCACAGCTCCAGCGCGCGCTTGAGCTCGGCCTGCCCGACGATGGCGCTGTAGGGCATCTGGGGAGAAGACCTGGACGAGGCCGGCCCGGCGGACGCGGTCCCCTCACCGTCTTCATCGAACATGACCGTCATGGGGTTTCCTTCCTATCAACCTTACCCTCCGCCAGTCCGGCCAGGGTCCCGAGGGTTGCGTGGTGAAGTCCCAGCCCCCAGAGGAAGGCCGTGGCGCGTGCGGCCCAGCCGCCCCACGTCAGATCATTGGCCCACAGGGACAAGATGCCCAGCAAGCTCGCGCCGATGCCCACCACGAGCGAGACTCCCAGATCGACTGACCACCGCAACCGGGTGACGGACCGGAACTCCAGTGGCCCCGTGACCAGCCCTTCAAGGATCCCAGGCGCTCTCGCGGAGAGCGCGGGCGCCAACGCGGCCAGGCTGGGCTGGACCGGTTGGGGCGGCAAGGGTGCAGCCCGGTCCCTGGGAGGGGAGAACACCTCCTGGAGTTCCCGGCGAATCTCCCCGTACGCCGCGTTGGCGTCGGAGAGCTTGTCCTCCTGGACCTGGCGCAGGACGTCCTGCAGCTTGGACCTCAGAGTGTCGACCTGGGACTTGCGCGCGGTCCTCTCCTCCAGCTTGAACTCACGCAGCAGGTGGTCGACCCGCTTCCTCAGGTTCGGGAGCTCGTCCAGCAGTGCTCGGGCTCCCTCTCTCAGGAACAGTCGGTGCGCGCGCGTATAGGCCTGGAAGGCGGTCTCCAGGCTTGCGGTCTGCGAGCGCGCCGTGTCCAGCTCCGCCAGCACCCGGTCACGTAGCGACTCCCAGGGCTCCTTCGGGAACCCCTGGGGAGCCTCCTTGGGAAGCTGGGAGTTCAGCTGCAGCACGAGCAGCTGGAGGTATGCGCCACGAGCCTGCTCGTACGGCTCGAAGGCCTTCTGGGTTTCGTTGGCGGCGACGTGCTGGAGCGCCGTCTCGAGGAGGGGGGAGACCTCCGCGTCGAGCCTCGAGCCAAAGGGAGAGTCCCGGTGTTTCTTCACTTCGTCCTGGAGCTTCTCGATGACCGCCTTCAGCTCGTTGCGCACGGCCTCGGCGATGGCCTCGGGCACCTGCATCAGCTCTTTACGGGTCTGCTCCAGCTCCTCCGCCCTGGCGTGGACGCTCAGGAGCCGCGTCTCCGCCTGGGTGAGCCTTGGGGCATAGGCCTCCTGCAGCTTGAACGGGCGTACCTCCCGGACCTGCCGCCGGATCTCCACCCACACCGGAAACAGATCCCGCTTCTGCTGGAGCACGAGCTGGCGCGTACTCGCCTCGGCGGGCTTGAGGCCTCCGGTCACCAGCCCGGTGTTCAGCCGGTCCGCCTCGTTCAGCACTCCCGAGAGCACCCGGCGCTCCTGGGCATCGAGCGGCTCCCAGGCCTGGGTTTCATGCTCCAGTTCCCGACGCAGCAGGAGGATGCCGTGCTGGAGCTCCAGGCGAGGCCGAAAGTGCTGAGCCACCCAGCGCAGCAGCCCCGAGAGGAGGATGCCCAGCCAGATGAAGACGAGCGGGACACCCCAGGGTTCCTTGAGGAACACGCGAAGCTCCTGCTCCACCGCCGGAGCGCCCGGGCTCTGGAGGTACAGCGTGCCCTTGTACTCACCCGCACCCTCCAGACCCGCCAGCTCGATCCGGGCTTCCGTGGGAGCTCCGCCTGGCAGCGTGAGGCGCGGGGGGGCCTTCAGCGTCACGGGGGCCTGGAACTGCAGGGCGTCTCGGGAGACGCGGGTCATGGGTCCCAGCTGGAAACCCACGGAGAGATCCTGGTCCGCGGTGGAGCCGACGGTGAGCGCCACGGTGGCCTCGCTGGGGGAGAACACGCTGGCGGTCGTCGCCACTGGCAGCACCTGCTTCACCACCGGGATGGGCTGGGGAGCCCGGGAGACGGAGAGCGGCACTCGCTGCAGCTCGTCTCCGTAGAGCAGGAAGATGTCTCCCGTGTACGTCCCGGCCAGGGGGAGCTCGGCCGTTACCGTCACGATCACGCTCCCGAGCGCGGCGACGGGTACCGGGGAGTCCGAGCCCTTGCCGGCAAGGTCCCACTGGACCTTCTGGAGCTTCCCGGTGGGATCCCGAAGCGGCGTGACGACGACCTTCAGGGCGTTCACGGGAGTGTTGGAGGTGGACTGGATCTGCAGCGACCAGTTCAGCTTCGGTTCGGCGAGGGAGAGTTCGACACCCTCGGAGCCGTGAGAGCCCAAGACTTCCAGTGCGGGCTGGGCGGGGGCGGCCGCTGCGATTGCTGACATCAGGCCCAGCATCAGCAGGCCCAGTCCCGTGAGTGTTCTCCCAGGCGGCATCGTTCCTCCGTCAGTTGAATACCACAGGGGTGCGTGGCGGAGTCCCGAAGAGAAGGGGGTGTGCTCGGACAAGCCTGGCGGTTCGCCCGGAGCGCGCTTGGGAGAGAGCCGTCAATGGCTCAGGAACGCTGGAGGCCGTGGTCCGAGGGAGAGCGGGACGCCGGGGCGGGCGGACCCGTCAGCGACGGGGGGACCCGCCCCGCAGCGAGGGGCCCGCGACCTGTGTCCCCAGAATGTGGGTCCATGAGCCGACCCGTCCCACTCCCGTCGGACCTACCGCACGTCCGAGGCGGGCATGAAGAGCACGCGCCCACCAGAGCGGCGCTGCTGCGCGTGAGCTTCCCCGCAGGAGGTGGGCGTGGGCTGGCGGTCCGGGGGAAGGCCATCGAGCCACACGCGGCAGAGGCCCGGCGGCGGCAGGCGGTCCGGTGGGACGCCGTTGAAGTCGACGGGCCCGTAATCGGTCGCGCCGACCTCTCCGGTCTGGAAGGAGCGGGAGGAGGTGGCCACGATCACCAGCCCGCCCGTGTCCCTCGCCGTCCGGTGCGCATACCCGCACGTCATGGGCGCGGGCTGCCGGTCGGGCGGGAGGCCTCGGTACCAGATACGACACAGGCCCTGCGGCGGGACGCGGTCCGGCGGGACGTGGAAGTTCGAGGTGGCCGGCGGCGGAGGCCCGGGCGGCGCGGGTGGCGGACGGTTCGGCGGGGGAGGGGGAGCCGGGTGCGGCGCCGGGGGGCGAGGCCGGCGTCCTTCCGCAGGCACCACGATGCAGCCCGTGGCGGCGAACAGCATTCCAATGAGCAGGAGGCGAGAGCTCTTCATGATGCGGTGAGGTTCTATCCGACCGCCGCGAGAGAGCCGTCAAGAAAGGGTGCTACATGCCTGGAGCAGTTTTCTTGCCCGATCGACGGCCACTGGTACCTTCCACAGGCTCATGACGGCGCGGAAAAAGTTCCTGATGGTGGCGGGGGTTCTGGCGGGGGCCCTGTCCCTGGCCTCCGTCGCCGACGCCCGGGGCTTCCGTCGCTACCTCTCGCTGCGGCAGGACGTGGAGTCGCTCCAGGAGCGCAACCGCACGCTGGCCGAGCAGAACGAGGCGCTGCGGCGCGAGATCAACGCGCTGCGCAAGGACCCCGAAGCCCTCGAGCGCGCCGCCCGCGAGGAGCTCGGCTACGTCAAGCCGGGCGAGATCGTCTTCCACCTGGAGGAGGAGCCATGAACGCGCTCTCGTCCATCCCGTTGATGCCCAAGGTCGTCCGCCACGTGGTGCGCTCGCTGCCCGCGGCGTCCGTCCTGCTGGTCTTCATCCACCTGGCGCGCAACGGGTTCCGGGGCCTGAACCGGCTGGGCTGGACCGAGGCCTGTCTGGTGCTCTTCCTGCTCGTGGGGCTGGGGCTGTCGGCGTGGAGGCGGCTGCGGCGCAGCGCGCTGGGCGCCCCGGTGGAGCTGAGGGACGACCTGGAGCTGGGCGGAGCCCTCATCGCCGCGGCCTTCATCGTGGTGGCCATCGCCGGCGGGGTGCTCTTCCCCATCGTCTACCTGCTGATGGCGTTCCTGGTGGCCTTCCTGCCGCGCAACGCCGGCCTGACGCTGCTGGGCGTGGCGCTGGTGTTCGACGGGCTCGTCACCCTGGGCGCGCCGAAGGGGGGCGGCTGGCCGTCGTTCCTCACGCACTCCCTGTTCCTGATGCTCTTCGCGGGCCTGTACCACATGGTGCTGTCCGCCCGGATCGCCGCCGCCCGCCACGCGGAGAACGACGCGGTGCAGAAGCGCATCAAGGAGGTGGAGGAGCGCGCCCGCACCTTCCGCCTCATCAGCTCCGGCACCCAGGACAGCTTCTCGGGGATGAACCAGGACGAGAAGTGGCTGGTGGCCTCGGTGAAGGAGATCGAGGGCGCGGTGGGCGCCGCGCTCGAGGTGGCCGAGACGGCCCTGCGCACCCATACCTGCGCGGCCTTCCTGCTCACCTCGGACGACAAGAGCCTGAAGCTGTATGACTGCCGCTCCACCTCCGAGCGCATCCAGCGCGAGCGCTTCAACGCGGGCGAGGGCATCATCGGCGGGGTGCTCAAGCGCCAGGCGCCGGTGCGGATGAACTCGCCGAACGGGCTCAAGGGCATCACCTACTACGACGGCGGCTCGCCGCAGGTGTCGGCGGTGCTGGCGGTGCCCATCCTCGAGGCGAGCGGGCTGGTGCGCGGCGTGCTGGTGGCGGACCGGGTGATGCACGAGCCGTTCTCCGATCAGGACGAGCGGCTGCTCACCACCATCGCCGGCGAGGTGCTGCGCGCGATGGAGGTGGAGCGGGTGATGACGTACATCCGCAAGAGCCGGGACGAGAAGGATCGGTTCTTCCGCGCCATCGAGGAGCTCAACCGCGCCGGCAGCCCGGAGCAGGTGTTCGTCGCGGTGCTGGAGAGCGCGCGGCAGATCGCCAGCCTGGACTTCTGCGCGGTGACGCTGGTGAGCGAGGTGGAGGGCAAGCGCGTCCACAAGGTGGCCCGGATGACGGGCGTCACGACGGCGGGCAAGGCGCTCGAGGGCCGCTCCTTCCCGGACAACAACGGGCTGGTGGCCAACGTGGTGCGCTACGGCGCGCCGCTGCCGGGCCGCGACATCAAGGCCATGGACCGCCAGGTCATCTTCGACGAGGAGACGCAGATCCGCGGCCTGGGCGCGCTGAAGATCTTCCCGCTCACGGCGGGGGACCGCATCCTCGGCACGCTGGTGGCCGGCTCTCGCAAGAAGGCGCTGGATCAGGACGTGCTGCGCATGCTGGAGGTGATGGCGATCCAGGCGGCGCAGGCGGTGCTCCGCGCGCAGCTCTTCGAGCAGATGGAGCGCATGGCCACCACGGACGGCCTCACCAGCCTGCTCAACCACCGCACCTTCCAGAGCAAGGCGGACGAGTACCTGGCGCAGTCCAAGCGCTACCAGCGCAAGGTGTCGCTCATCCTCACGGACATCGACCACTTCAAGAGCGTCAACGACACCTACGGTCACCCCACGGGCGACGCGGTGCTCCGAGGCGTGGCGAAGATCCTCCGCGACAAGGCGCGCGACACGGACATCGTCGCGCGCTACGGCGGCGAGGAGTTCGCCATCATCATGCCGGAGACGGACGCCAAGGGCGCGCTGGTGATCGCCGAGCGCATCCGCGAGGCGGTGAAGGCCGAGGTGTTCCAGACGGAGCTGGGGCCGCTGAAGGTGACGCTGTCGCTGGGCATCGCCACGGGCCCGGACTACGGCTACGAGAAGCAGCAGCTCATCGACCTGGCGGACCAGTGCCTGTACCACGCCAAGCGCCACGGCCGGAACCAGTCGGTCACGGTGGCGCAGATGCAGGGCGGCAAGAAGCTCCAGGTCGCCGAGGCCGGGTAGGCGCGCGCTTCACTCCGGGCCGCTCACCCCTGGGCGGGCTCCGAGCCCCCCTTCACCGGTGGCGGCGTGCGCGGGGGAGGCAACTTCACGGGAAGCGCGGCGTCCGCCGCAGCCTCCGTCGCGATGGCCAGGGTGATGCGGAACGTCGTGCCCTTGCCTACCTCGCTCTCCACGTGCAGCTCTCCTCCGAGCGAGGTGACGATGCTGTGGCACACCGAGAGCCCCAGCCCCGTGCCTTCTCCCGCCTCCTTGGTGGTGAAGAACGGATCGAAGATGCGGCCCAGGTTCTCCGCGGGAATGCCGCAGCCGGTGTCGCTCACCTCCACCGTGACGCGCCCCGGCGCGCTCACCCGTGCCACCACGCGGATCTCGTTCTCCTCGGGCCTGCCCATGGCAATGGCGTGCGCGGCGTTGATCAGCAGGTTCAGGAACACCTGGCCCAGCCGCGTCGCGTTGCCTCGCACCGGCGGCACGTCCGCGCAGTCCTCCACCAGCCGGGCCCGCGGGGCGAGCTCGCGCGCCACCAGCTTGGCCGCCGTGCCGACCACCTCGCGCAGGTCCACCGGGCCGGTGCGCTCCTCCGTCGGCCGTGCCAGCTCCTTGAGATCCTTCACGATGAGGCGCACGCGCTCGGCCCCATCCCGCGCCTCGCCCACCACCTCCATCAGCTCCGCCCGCGCGTCCTCCGGGAAGGACGCCTGGTGGCGGGTCAGCTCCTTCTGCAGGTAGTGGAGGTTGCTGAGGACGTACGACAGCGGGTTGTTTATCTCGTGCCCCACGCCCGCGGCGAGCTGTCCGATGGAGGCCAGCCGATCGGCGAAGAAGAGCTGGGCCTGGGTGTCCTTGAGCTGCCGCAGGCTGTCGATGAGCTGCGAGTTGGCCTGCTCCAGCTCCTGGGTCCGCGCGCGGACCGTCTCCTCCAGCAGCGTCTGCTGGCGGCGGGCCTCCTGCTCCTTGGCCTCCACCTCGGCCTTCATCAGCTGGTGCTTCTCGTCGAGCGTCTGCCTCAGCTCCGCGGCCATCTGGTTGAACGCCCGCGAGAGCGCCCCCAGCTCGTCCCGCCGCTCCGTGGGCAGGCTCACCTGGAGATCTCCCTGGCCAATGCGCACGGACACGGCCATCAGCGCGCGCAGGGCCTCCCCCAGCGGCAGGATGACGAGCAGGATCAGCGCCAGCAGCAGGCCACAGATGATGGGAAGCGCCATCGACACTCGGGCGGCCCACCGCAGCTCGGTCTCCGATTGCTGCTTGAACTCCGCCTGCTCGCGATATTCCTCCTCCAGGGCCAGGTTGATGAGCTGGCCCGCGTCATGCTCGAACGCCTCGAACAGCTTCCACTCCGCGAGCTGCTGCTGGGCCTCCGGCGGCTGGGTGCGGACCGTCTCCTCGGCCCGGGCCGCCCAGTCGTGCAGCGCGCCAATCGTCGCGGTCCACTCCTCTGGACCCTGCACCGACTCGTCGTGGGCGAGCTCCCGGGCCGTCAGGTCTCTCAAGAGCGCCTGCTCCCGGGAGACGGTCGTCTGGAACTCACTCAGCAGGGCCTGGGTGTCCCCGCCGGTGTCCCGGGCGCGCAGCAGGTTGCGCAGGTAGCGCTCCGCGACCACGTGCAGCCGCCCGAAGCTGTCGATCTGCTCCTGGATGAGCAGGAGTCGATCTCGCGAGGCACGACCGCTGCTCACGGCCATGTGGAACATGAGCCCCATGAGGCTCACGACACACATGGTGAGGCCCACCACGAGGAAGACCTTGCGGCGAATCGTCATCTTCCTCTCGAGTCGGTCCCCTGGAATTCAGTGTCGGACCGAGTTCAAGGCTTGAGACGCCCGGATGTCGATGAGAAAAACCTGTATCACCGTATTTTATACATCTCCTGCCTGTATTCATCCATGCGCATCCCTCTCGCCATCACCACCAGCGCCAGACCGAAGGAGTGGCTCGTCGCCCAGGCCCGGGCCGCCGCGCGCCAGTGGCGGGTACCCTTCATCGCACGCCAGCCCAAGGAGTCCATTGCCCTCTGGTTCGAGACCCACGCCGAGGCCCTCCTCATCTTCGGCCATGACGGGGTGACGCTCTGGGACCGCGAGGGCCACCATGGTTTTCACGGGGGGATGGCCCACCTGCGCCGGCTCCGGGTGGCCGCGGGAGAGCCGGACACGTTCGTCCGGGTGGCGGAGCTGCGAGCGGGAGACGCCGTGCTCGACTGCACCTTGGGCCTGGCCCAGGACGCACTGGTGGCCTCGCTCGCGGTGGGGCCCGGGGGCAGGGTGGTGGGCGTGGAGAAGAGCCTGGCCCTGTGCGCCCTCGTCTCGGAAGGGCTGAAGACCTACGAGCTGGGGCCGGACTCGTGCCGGGTGGAGGTGGTGCACGCGGACGCGCTCGAGTACCTGCGCACGCTGCCGGCCCGCTCCTTCGATGTCGTCTGCTTCGATCCGATGTTCGCCCGGCCCCAGAAGTCCCAGCCCGGCTTCGACGTGCTGCGGCGCTTCGCCAGCCATGACCCGCTCGCTCCCGAGGCGCTGGAGGAGGGCCGCCGCGTGGCCCGGCGCTGGGTGGTCGTCAAGGGCGCCCGATACTCCGATGACTTGAGGAAGCTCGGGCTCACTCCGGAGCCCGGCTCGCGCTACACCGAGGTGGCCTGGGGACGCGCCCGTCCCCTCGAGCCGTAGGCCGGGCCCCAAAAACAAACCGCCCCCCGGCCGGAGCCAGGGGGCGGTCATGGTCGCTCAGCCGTGCCGAGCGTCCCGCGGAACTAGCACTTGGTGATGTAGGCGCCGCTCTTCACGTCCTCGCAGGTGGCCTTCTCGGCACAGTCGGCAATCTTCTCCGCCGCGTCGGCAGCTGCGTCCGTGCACTCGGCCTCATCGCCGTCGCTATCGCCGTCGTTGTCCGGGATGGTGACGCCGCACTCCTCCAGACGGTCCTCGAGCTTGTTGGCGGCCTTCTCGCACGCATCCGAGCAACCGGTTCCGAAGACAGTGGCAACACCCAGCAGACCCGCGAACACGAACTTCTTCATCGACATGTCCCCCTCCAGAGGGTTTTGACAGGGCCTGGGAACTCCAAGCCCCTTGCAGTCCAGGCCTCGAAATCGGTGGCCAGGACCGGGCGCACTTCACCCTGATTCACATGAGTCGTCCAGTCCACACTTCTTCTCATGGGCTGGGAAATTCGCTCCGGGCACAACTTTCGCCTCCCCCATTTCGAGAATGTAGGAGGAAGACACCCTCTTTTGCTCCCAGAGACCCCCCCATGAGCTTGATTCAACGAGGTCTGAACCTCCTGAACCGCGTCCAGAACAACGTCCAGAGCACCGTCGACAAGGTGCAGAGCGCCGCCAGCACCGCGGGCAATGCGGTGCGCAATGGTGTCGAGAAGGGCGGACAGAAGCTGGAGCAGTTCGCCGACGGCTTCGAGGGCCAGGTCCAGCAGAAGGCCGGCCTGCTGGGCGGCATCTTCGGGGACAAGTCGGACAAGGCCTTCGACGGGAAGCTGGTGGGCGCGGGCGGGCAGACGTTCAACCCGGGCACGCCGCTGAGCCAGGTGCCGGGCGTGACGCCGAAGAACAACCCCAACCCCTCCGAGACGATCATCTACGTCAACGGCATCGGCGACACGAAGAACAAGCAGTTCGGCAGCCTGCAGCAGATCGCGGACACCACGGGCGCCAAGGTCCTCGGCGTGCACAACGCCACCGAGGGCATGGCGGCCGACGTGCTCCAGTGCGTGAAGGACAAGCTGGACAAGGGCACCAACCCGGCGGTGGACACGCTGGCGGACACCGTCTACGCGGAGCTGAAGGCGGGGCGCTCGGTGCACCTGATGGGGCACAGCCAGGGCGCGCTCATCACCAGCCGCGCGCTGAGCCACGTGGCCAACCGGCTGCGCGTCGAGGACGGCCTGTCGAAGGCGGACACCGAGAAGCTGCTGAGCAAGGTGAACGTGGAGACGTTCGGCGGGGCCGCCGCCAACTACCCGGACGGGCCCAGGTACGTGCACTACGTGAACAACAAGGACAAGGTCCCCGGCCTCTTCGGGCTGGGCGACGGCGAGGGCCCCGAGGAGTTCCTGAAGCACGCGGGCCGTGACGCCGTGGTGCGCCGCTACGACTACGGCGACAACATGGGCGACGCGCACCGCCTGAGCGATGCCTACCTGCCGTTCCGCATCCCGTTCGACGAGGCGCGCGCCGGCAAGCCGTAGCCCGACGGGCGTTGGCGCCTGGCAGTCGGAGAGACCTCGGTGGCGACGTGAGGCGAGGGCCCTCGCGCGCTGCCGAGGTCTTCGTCCTTGCAGGAAACGAAAAGAGCCCGACGACGTCACCGTCGTCGAGCTCCTCGAGTGGCTCCAGCTGTGTCCCAGGCCTTACGGAGGGCCGTAGCCCTGCACGCGCGAGTTCAGCTCCACCGCGGTGGCGTAGATCTGCGCCCACGCCTTGAACTTCAAGCGGTCCCCGAAGCCCTTCTGATCGTTGGCGTAGTGGAACAGGTCCTCGCGGAACAGCGCGTCGGCGGCCTTGCGCGCATCGCCGCTCAGCGGCGTGCCCTTCCTGTCGTAGTAGCGCAGCAGATCGTAGCCGTAGTCGTGCGTCTTGGCCGCCGGATCGAACTCCTTGTCCGGACCGATCTTCCCAGGGGCCGAGGCGGAGCCGTGGGGATCCTGCATCCGAGCCCCGTGCTTCGTCTGGAGCTGGAAGGGCTTGTAGCCCATCACCTGCTCGAAGTCGGCCGGAGGCGGACGCGCGCCCGTGAGGTACTCGCGCATCAGCTTGCCGTGGTCACCCGTGGGCGCCGCCGCGACCTGGGCCGTGCGCTGCACCGCGCTGGCGCCCTCGAAGGAGTCACGGGCGAAGGGGCGCGCCGGCTCGGCGGCCACGGGCTTGTTCGTCGAAGCAACCTCCGGGCTGGAGCTCAGCGGGAGGCGGGGAGAGACTCGCTCATTGCGGACGATCATGGGGGCTCTTGGGAAAGGCTTTCCCAAATTGTCGTAAAATGTAGGCGGAAGTTGCTTCTGGACTCACCATGCGCCGCAAAACGGAGGAAGCCCTTTGAAAACGGACGTTTATCGGGACGCGATGGCTCGGCTGGAGCAGGGGGACGTGACGGAGGCCCGGCGCCTCTTGGAGGAGGCCTGGCGGGAGTCGCCCGACTCGGTGGAGGTGATGCACGGGCTGGCCCTGGCGCTGGACATGGCCGGTGAGCGCACGCGAGCCAGGGAGCTGCTGGAGCGGGCCCACGCGCGAGCGCCCACCGAGCCGGACCCGGCGTGTGATCTGGCGATGCTCTTCCTGGAGCACGAGCAGGACACGCGGGCGGAGTGGGTCCTCGCGCCCGCGCTGGAGGCCCATCCGTGGCATCCGCGCCTCAACCTCTTCATGGCCATGGCCCTTGCGAAAAAGGACACAGAACGCGCGCGCGGATACGCCTCCAATGTGTTGCAGGACACAGATCCGGAGCTGCGACAGCAGGCCGAGGCGCTCTTGCGCGTGCTCGATGCGAACACAGACAGGTCCAGGTAGATGTATCGAATGACTCGCGCTGAGAACTCGCTTGCTTGCCTGGGAAGTCAGGGCCCACCTGCTTTGACACGGATGACTCAGCGCGGCGGAATCCGTGACTTGCAAGGTAGTGTGTGAAGCGTAGACAATCCGCGCTCTTCGATTCTCTTCTAGTGCTCGGCTTTCCCTTGTCCCCGTGAAGGGAGGACTCATGTCGAATCGTGCTGTGAAGACCATCCGCTCGGCTGCGCTCGTGGTGGCGGCTCTCGCCGCGCCGGCCGCCCTGGCCGGCTCCTCGGATACCTCGGACGCGGCGTGCGGCAGCACCGCCGCTGGCTGGAACGCCCCCAACGGCTCGCTCATCCTCAGCCGGGGTGGCGGAGGAGGTCCGATCGCCGCGGTGCTCGACGCGGTAGGCGAGTACCGGACGCACTCGATGTTCTCTCACGGGCCGGGCCAGGACGTGACGCACGAGACGATGTACACGCCGGGCACCAACGGCTGGCCCTCCTACTGCAGCACGCCGCTGAAGCAGGGCGAGCTGACCTCGGGCTTCCCGGGGGCCGCGCGCATCAACCAGGGCGCCATCTATCAGTACCTCTATGGTGGCGGTGGCAGCCTCCAGTACCTCTCCTACCAGCGCAGCCGCACCTCGGCCGGGTTCGACACCCGGGGCGAGGCGGTCTCCAACTGGATGCTGAGCTCGATGCCTACCGTGGCCTGGACCTCGAAGCAGGACGGCGGCCAGAGCTTCCGGCGGTACCTGGGGCCCAACGGCAACGTCCTCAACTACGTGCTCTACCAGTACCGCGATCTCGAGGGGGTGCACGTGGGCGGCGCCGGCTGGAACAACGGCATGGTGTGCTCGACGCTGATCGCCCACGCCCAGTACCGCGCGGGCTTCTCGCCGGTGGACGCGTACATCTACAACCACTCCCTGCTGCAGACGGCGGGCAACTCGCTCTACAACTCCGTCCAGAACGAGTGCAACACGGGCCTCGGCTTCTGGAAGGGGATCGGCTCGTCGATCACCTGCTTCGAGAACATCTGTGACGACGCGGGCCGCCAGGTTCGTAACTGCATGGCCGCAGGCCGGTGCGACACCGACGACAGCGGCGTGTGGAACAACATCTCCAACAACGCGGGCACCGTGGCGCGGTCCATCAGCCCGGACAGGCTCGGCGGCTGGAGCGGCCACCCGTACAACGGCGCCGGCGTGAGCCTCTGGGCGTATGACACCTCGAACACGATCCAGTGGAACTCGGGCGGCAACGTCTACGGGTGCTGGTTCTGATCTCAAGGACTGAGCAGTGAGCGTGAGCAGGAGACGGAAGGCGGGAATCGCCGCGCTCGGCGCGTGCGTGCTGGTGGCGCTGGTGGCATGGCTGTGGGGTGGGGACACTCCTCCCTCCACGCCGCCACCACCTCCTCCGGCCCAGCCCGGACCGACGCTGACGGAGGCCGCCCCGGCTCCTGCTCCGCGCCCCATACCCTCGTCGGAGGCTCCGCCGCCGGCCCCCGAGGCCCCGGCGGATCCGGCCGCCCCGATCATCGACGAAGTCACCGTCGAGAAGACCGAGGTGTGCGAGGGCGAGGAGAACCTGATCTCCGTCCGGGCCCACACGCCGGACGGGACCGATCCCTACCTGCACTACACGATCGGCGGCCGGCAGGGGCCGCGGGTGCCGGTGCGCTCGTGGATCGCGGATGACGGCGAGACGCCCAAGCTCCAGGTGCAGGTGTTCGGCAAGAACAACGTCGTCACGACGGTGGACGTGCCGCCCTTCACGGTGAAGCCGTGCAAGCCCCAGCGCATGGCGCTGATCACCACGAACCTGCGGGCGAACACCTGGGGAGAGTTCGATCTCGAGGTGAAGCTCATCGAGAACCCGGCGCCGGACAACGCCTCGTTCGTGCCGTTCCAGCCGCGCTCCTACGAGTGGTCCTTCGGAGACGGGGAGAAGGCGACGACGACGGTGCCCTACGTCACCCACAGCTTCGAGAGCCGGAAGCAGGACGCGCTGTTCTCCAACCTGCTCATCGAGGTGAAGGTGCATGGCAACGCGGACGAGCCGGTGCTGGGGCGCACCTCCGTCCAGCTGCTCAACCCGGCCTTCGAGGACCTGGCGACCAAGGGCGTGGTGACGCTGCTGGTGCAGTTCACGCCGCGCTTCCCGGAGCTGGGCAGTGACGGGGTGGTGCGGCAGAAGGTCCGGCTGTTCCACATGCGGGATCGGCCGGTGTTCATCCACAATGCCTACGTGTTCAAGCACCTGATCAACCCCACGGGGCCCACGCAGCAGCAGGTGGTGGATCCCTCGTCGCTGCTGGGCTCGAGCATCATCCCGCCGGGCCGTGGCCTCGAGTTCGAGGTGAAGCTGGACACGAACAAGGACACGAACGTCTTCTCGGTGGAGCACGCCCTGGAGGGCAAGGACTCGGAGGGCCTGCCGGCGCGCGGCACGTTCTCGGTGATGCGCCCGCCGCCCAGGCCCACGAAGGAGAAGAGCGATCCGGTGGTGGATCCGATGCTGAAGGCGAAGATCCTCGCCGCCCGGAAGATCCTCAACCGGCCCTACGTGACGGACGAGGACCTGTGGGCGCTGGAGCGCCAGGGCAGGTTCGCGGACATCAACGCGCGGTTCCAGAACGAGCAGCAGGCCACCGCGCGGCAGGACGACAAGCGCGAGCCCACGAAGGATCCGGGCCCGCCGCCCGAGGGCCCCACGGCCACTCCGGACAACCAGGACGGCCGCCGGCCTCAGACGCCGCCGAAGCCGGGATCACGATGACGGAGCTGGAGCCGTTGCTCAGGCGGCTGGAGCAGCTGACCCCCGCCTTCGGCCGGGCGAAGGACGATCTGACGGCGCTGTCCACCCGGGCTCGCCACCAGGACTACAAGGGCGTGCTGCAGAACGCGCGGCTGGTGGTGGAGATGCTGCTGCGCTCGCTGGTGACCACCGAGCTGAAGCAGACGCCGGGCAAGGCGATGCTGGACGAGCTCATCAGCAAGTTCCGCCAGCAGGCCCACGCCGGCGTCATCCCCACCAACATCCTGGCGCACATGGGGACGGTGCAGGCGTGGGGCAACCTCAGCTCGCACGATCACGCCGGAGGCCTCCATGAGACGGGGGTGAAGGTCGGCATCGAGGAGGCGGCGACGAGCCTCAACTCCCTCGTGGCGATCCTCACCTGGTACAAGGAGCGCTACGTCCAGGAGCCTGTCGCGCCGGTTCCCGAGACGCCCCCCGTGACGACCGCGGCCACCTCGCCGGCACCGAGTGCGGGCACCTCCAAGAGCAGGCGCACGGCATTCATGGCCGGAGGGCTCCTCGCGGTGCTGCTCGGAGGCCTGGGCGTGCTGACGCTCCGCTCCAACCCCGTGCCGGAGCTTCGGCTCCGCATGGACGTGATCTCCGCCGAGAACAGCGAGCCCGTGCCCCCGGCGGCGTGCCAGGAGCAGGATGCCGCGGCGCTCACGGCGCTGCTCGAGGTGGCGCCGGGCCTCTCGGATCGCATCCCCGAGATGTCGCGGGCGGGGAAGGCCGCCGAGGTGCTCGAGACGCTCCGGGCGCGCGGCAAGGCGTGGCGTCCGGAGGGGTGGTTCCACGTGGCCCGGGCGAGCCTTCTCGCGGGCCATCCGGACACCGCCGCCATGAGCGCGGCGCTCGAGTGCCAGGGCTTCGCGGCGGCGGAGAACCTGGCGGGCAGGATGGCGGCGCTGGCCCAGGACTGGAAGGAGAGCGTGGCTCACTACGAGCGCGCCGCGGCGCTGGACGCGAACTTCTGGAAGCCTCGCTTCAACCTGGGGCTCATCCACCTGCAGGCGCAGCGCGCGGAACAGGCCGTTCCGCTGCTCGAGAAGGCGGCGGAGCTCGCTCCGGACGTGGCGGAGATCTCCCTGTTCCTGGGGCACGCCTACGCGGCGCGAGCAGGCTCGGCGCAGGCCGCTGGACGCGACGGAGAGGCCAACACGGATCGGATGCGCGCCAAGGCCGCGTGGTGCCGCGCCCGGGATCGAGGGGCCCCGCAGGCGGGCGCTCTCTGCAAGCCCTGAGGCGTCACTTCATCAGCCGGGCCAGGTCCATGGAGGCGAGCATGAAGTCCGGCTCCTCCTCGAGGACGACGCCCAGCTCCTTCTTCGCGGTCTCCACGTCCTTGCGGTCCTTGGCGTCCAGGGCGCGGGAGTAGCGCAGCGCGGTCTGCGTGGTGAGCCTGCGAGGCTTGCGCGAGGGCTGGGGTGTCCCCGGCGCCCTGGGCGGCTCGGAGGAGGGCGGCTTGGAGGGCTCGGGGCTCTTGGTGGCGAGCCCCTCCAGCACCTTGTTGACGTCTTGCGCGAGCTTCTGCTCGAGCAGGAGGAACTCGTCCGCGTCGCCCCGGGCGTTGAGGGCGCGGAGGATGGTGGCCGTGCGCACCTCGATGACCCTGGCGCCCATGATGAGCATGTTCGTCTTGCCCATCTTCATGTCGAAGTAGTCGCCCATGACGAGGTAGTGGGCGCCGACGAGCTGGCCGATACGGGCCACGGTGGCCGGGTCGAACTTGCTGGACTGGCCCAGCTCGAGCTCCTGGATGATCTCCTCGAGCCGATCCCGCTCGACGAGGTGCGCGGTCCCGAAGTCGGACAGGTCCGAGATGAGCATCTGGGCCAGGCCCTTCTTGAGCACCTCCAGGTCGGGGTTCTTGCCGCCGTATCCGAAGTAGAGCACCGCGACGGTGGGCTTGTCGGCGGCGGCGGACGGCAGGGCCAGGAGCGCGAGAAGGAGGCAGAGCAGACGCAGGGGCAGGGACGGAAGGGCAGGCACGAAACGGGATTCTGTCACGGAGGCGCCTGTAAGCTGCAACCCATGGATGCCAAGCTGCGAGAGGTGGTCGAGGCCCTGTGCCAGGAGGGCCAGGTCGAGTGGACCGCCGAGAGACCCGCGCCCGGAGCCGAGCCCACCGAGCGGGAGCTGTACCTCAGTGTGGGCTCGAGGGGCGAGGCCCAGCCGGCCCACCCGAGGATGCTGTCCTGGAAGCTGCCGCAGTGGGTGCGGCGCTCGGCGCGCTCCACCACGGGCGTGGTGCTGATGGCGGAGGCGGAGCTGGAGGCCTTCGTCCAGGAGCGGAAGCGGCGGCAGGCGGAGGGCGGCGGCGCGCCGATGCTCCTGCGGGTGCACGAGGCGACGCTGGACGTGGTCTCGGCGGCGGTGCTGCTCATGTACCGGGTGCTGCATGGCCACTTCCCTCCTGGGGCCGAGGCGCTCGGCAGCTACGTGGGCGCGTGGGAGCAGGGTCACACGGAGCTGGCGGGAGACTACGAGCGGGCGCTGGGGCCGGTGTTCTACGCGGGGCTGCGCCTGTGGCCCTCGCGCAAGGGGCGCCCGGCCCGCGAGGTGGTGGAATTGATGGCGTCCGTGCTGGAGTCGGCGAGGAGCGTCATGGAGCTGGCGAGCCTGCCCCCGTCCCTCATTCCCCTGGTCGTCTCGCGGCGGCTGAAGGCGGACGCGCTGCTGTACCGGGCCGAGCTCTCGCGAGCCCAGCGCGTGCAGCTCGACATCCCGCTGGGCGAGGAGAAGAACGCGCCCGTGCGGCGGGTGGACGGGCTCTTCCTGTCCTCCTCCCAGGACGTCACGGTGCTGAAGCTGCTGGCTCGGAGCGACACGGAGCACTCCCACTACGGCCAGGGCTTCGACTTCATGGCCGTGCACGCTCCGGAGGCGGAGCAGGCGTTCTTCCGGCACACGTTCTCGCTCGCGCCGGAGCGCGCCGGGACGCTGGCGGATCTGGCGGGGTGGCTGGACACGCTGGAGGGCGAGCAGACGCCGGCGGGCACGCCCCGAGCGCGCGGGACACGGCGCTTCGAGCAGCAGCCCAACGACTACTCGGATCCCTGGTACTCGGATGGCTATACCGGGACGGCGGGCCGCTCCACGATCGTGGCGCCTCCCTTCACGGGCACCCGCCTGACGCGCCGCGAGCTGTGGGAGTCGCTCTGGAGCCGCTTCAACGTGGGCCGGAATGTGCCCGTCCTGAAGTCCCACACCGTCTACGCCCGGCCCTTCCTGTGGAAGGGCACCCCGCCGGAGGAGACGCTGCTGGCCAGAGGCTTCCGTCGTCACACCCTCTCCGATCAGGCCAGCGCCTTCCACCCGGCGGTGGCCCACTCCTTCATGGGGGACTCCACGGAAGCGGACGTGGCGCACTATGAGCGGGTGCTCGACGGGCAGACCGTCCACGTCTCGGTCTATCCGAACCGACTGGTGGTGCTCTGGATCGAGCGGGCCAGGACGACGGAGAGCTCCCTGTATGCGCTGGCCCAGGAACAGGCGGCGCTGGTGGAGGGGAGCGCGCTCTGGGAGCAGTCGCGGCTCGGGGAGCTGGGCGAATGGCTGGGGCCGCTGGGCCCGGAGCGGTGGCTCGTGTACGGCGCGTACCGGATCTCTCGGGGGCGCTCGTCGATGCTGGACGACTCTCGGTCGATGCAGGGGCTCTTCCACGCGCTGGCGTCGGGAATGGCGCCGACGCTGGAGCGGCTGCCGTCGGAGGCGGCGGCGGAGAACCGGCGGGTGCTGAGGGATGCGGCGGGGGAGACGGAGCACTGGCTGACGCCGACGGGTGGCGCGCGGTTGGAGCTGCTGCTCGAAGCGGAGGAGGGCGCGCCGCTGCGGTGCGACCAGGACTTCCTCCTCTTCCTGATGACCACGGGCCAGCGCTACTCGGCCTTCGAGATCAGCCGGCGGATGGCGGAGGTGGAGCAGCGCTATCGGACCTCGCGCTGGCAGAGCCTGAGGCCCGCGCGCAGCGTGCGCTCGGACGTGATGCTGTTCACGAACTCGCTGTGGCACTCGCGGGTGGGGGAGGACCCGGACTTCAACGCGCGCTACCTGGCGTGGCACTCGATCCACGGCCTGCAGGAGACGGTGGGAGCGATGAAGGACCAGGCCTCGGAGCTGGACCAGTACAAGCGGGACCAGTTCGACCGGATGGTGGGGCTGTTGGTGTTCGTCTTCCTGCCGGTGAGCCTGGCGTGTGGCTTCTTCTCGGGAGCCCAGTTCCAGGATCTCAGTCCGACGGTGGGCATTCCGGGGACGACCACGGGCTGGCTGGTGTTCCTGGGCTACACGGCGGCGTTCACGGTGCTCGTCTTCGGCACGGTGGCCCTCGCGCGCCTGCTGAGCTGGCGCAGGCGCTGACGGGTCGAAGCCGGTGAGTGAGCAGGGACCGATTTTACCTGCAATGGGGCCCCGCTGTGAGAGGCGGGAAGCCACTGTGGTGCTCTTGAAGACCTTTCCCTGCTTACGGCTTAAGAAAAATTAGCCCACCTTTCTTATTTTGTTGGAGTTCATGGGAAGAACGTTCTAAATAATCGGTATCCACCGCGGGGTTCCTGCTGGGACCGCGGCATGGATGACTCAAAACCCCACCCCCGAGGGACTCAGAGCATGTTCAAGAAAGCCGCATTCGTCGTGGTGAGCTGTGGCGCGTTGCTGTCTGGCTGCGGTGGTACCGAGCCGCAGAGCGAGAACGAGCAGATCATCTCCAACCTGGTCGAAGCCGGCTTCCCGTCCAGCGACATCATGGTCGTCGACGACAAGGTGTACGTGGGCCTCGACGCTCATGTGACCTACGACGCGTCCGTCGAGATGCTCCAGCCTGGCAACGAGAGCGCCGAGCAGTACCGGACGACCAACCTGGTCGGCACCAGCGTGACGAAGATCTGCGTCGTCCCGACGTCCCAGTTCAACAGCTACAGCCGCCTGAGCCAGGGCCTCGACGCGGCAATTGAGAACTACAACAGCCTGGGTCTGCGCATTACCTTCGCGCGCGGCTCGACCACCGGCTGCACCGCGACCATCTCCGCGAAGACCATGAGCGGCACCGGCGGCTCCGCGGGCTTCCCGTCGGGCGGCAAGCCCTACGGCACCATCAACATCGGCACCGGCCTGCAGAGCTACAGCGTCGACGTGAACGAGCACGTCATCACCCACGAGCTCGGCCACGCGATCGGCTTCCGTCACTCGGACTACTACAACCGCTCCATCAGCTGCGGCGGCTCCGCCACCAACGAGGGCGCCTCCAACGTGGGCGCCATCCTCATCCCCGGCACGCCGGACACGGCCACGGTGGGCGGCTCGGTCATGAACTCCTGCTTCCGCTCGACCGAGAGCGGCGAGTGGACCAGCTCTGACCGCACCGCGCTGAACTACCTCTACTGAGAGATGGCGCGGCAGCCTCCTGGTTCGTTCATGACTCCGTGGGGCTCGATTCTGGCGGGCACCTTCCTCCTGGGCATCGTGGCCTGTGGAGATGAGGTGCCCGCGCACCCTCCGGTCTGCGCCACCGCGAGCAGGCCGGAGGTGAGCAGTCTGTGGCAGTGTGGCCCGGCCCTCGAGTTCATCCCCGTCAACAGCTACCAGGGTGAGTTCGCGAACATCCAGGAACGGGAAGACGCCGTCGTCATGATCGACGGCCGCTGTACGGGAACGCTGATCGCCGCGAGCGCGGGGCCTGTGGTGCTCACCGCGGGCCACTGTGTCGGGCTCGGGGACCAGGCGCTGCTCGTCTTCAACTTCGAGGACGAGCCCGACGGCGACCCGCTGTTGACCGAGGGCACCGTCATCGAGCAGTCGCTCGAGCCTGACTATGCGCTCATTGCGCTCGACACGCTTCCCGCCGTCAAGCCTGTCCCGCTGACGACCCAGGCCAGCGAGCGGCTGGCGATCATCCAGCATCCCCGAGGCAGGCCCAAGGTCATCACCGAGGGCACGTATTGGGACTCCTGCAACCAGCTCGTCTTCTACGTGGGGCTGGACACCCTGGTCGGCAGCTCCGGCGCGGGCGTGCTCAACCGCCAGGGGTACCTGCTGGGCCTGCACACCGACGGCGACTGCGACGAGAAGGGCCGCGGCTCCAACAGGGGCTGGACCGCCGAAGCCATCGTCGAAGCGTCCGCGTACCTGCGGAGCACCGACATCGCCGAGCGCTGACGCTGGTGACAGCCGTCATCAGGCCAGGAGTGCAGTCACCAGCGCGCCCGCGGCTCGAGGCTGCTGGCTTTTCCGGCAGGCCCGTAAACTCCCGGGATCACGGAATGCCCGCGCTCCGCCAGACCTGAGCGCCCGCTGGCACGCCAGCCGCAATAGGGACTCCCCGAACGACTCATCCCGGAGATTCCCCCATGAAGAGCTTCAAGGTCGGCGGCTTCAAGACTCCTTCCTTCTCCAGGCCCGAGACGCGGAGCCCCAGCTTCTCGGCGCCCCGGTCCCCCCCGCCTACCCCCCGGCAGCCTCCCGTGCGGGATGGGTTCGACTCCTCCAGCACCCGGGGGACCTCGTGGAACCCCTTCGGGAGGCAGTCACCTCCGAACGTCACGTCCCAGTTCGCCGCGCACCCGGAGAACTTCGCCTGCAACAACATGCTCAACGGGTACAACATGTTCCCGGGCAAGAGCCCCGACGGCGTGAAGCTCCCCACCTCGCAGAACCCCTGGGTTCACGCCAACGACTCCAAGGTGAGCCTGAACGTCCACCAGCAGAACGGCAACTCGAACCTCTCGCTCTCGCACGCGAACACCCAGGGTGCCCCGGCCCACTACCTGCACTACCAGTCGACGGGCACCGGTCGTTTCGCGGGCATCGAGGGCGTGCCGCTCCACCCTCAGCCGGGCCAGCCGAACATGGTGGTGACGGGGCCCCTCAACGGCTGCGCCGTCCACGCGCTGCAGAACAAGGACGACCACACCCTGTCCTTCGTCCACCACGCGGACTTCTCGAGGAACGGGAGGCAGGAGTACAGCGACTTCCTCGCCCAGAACCAACACCTCCGGCCGCTGGGCAGCTTCGGGCCGAGCGACTACGCGCACTCCACGGGCAACGGCCGCATCGAGACGGGCGCCACGGCCTTCGCCCACTACTACACGCGGCCCGGCCACACGCAGGGCGAGTGGCAGATGGTGGGCCAGCTCAATGACTGGCAGAACGGAGGAGACCGGTACGGCCGCCCGCAGCTGGGCTGGCCCGAGAAACTCTCCGTGCCGACCATTCAGACCATCCCGCTCAAGCCGGAGTAGTCCTTCGAGCTCCAACGTCGTGGTCAATGCTCTCGTCGAGGGCTAGGGTGCGCCGGCATGAACGCTCGTGCCACGCTCCCAGCCTTCGTCGTCGCGTGCCTGGCCGCCAGCGCCGTCCAGGCGAAGCCCTACCGCGCCATGGTGACGCGCACCGCGGAGACCACCCGCAGCGGCAACCTGGAGCTGGGCCTTCGCTACCAGGGCTTCTTCTCCCTGGACTTCGAGGAGTCCCAGCCCTACCAGCAGCTCTCCCCGAGCGCCCGCTTCGGCATCCTCGACAACCTGGAGGCCAACATCTACCTCGAGGTGCTGGCGCTGGGGCTGCCGGGGGACGAAGAGTTCCAGGTGGCCTTCGGCGACATCCCCATCGGGTTGCAGTGGACCTTCCTGGAGGAGCGCACCTTCGCGCTGGCCGTCTACGGGCGCGGCACGCTGCCCACGGGGCCGAGTGATCTGGACACCGTGCTGCCGACCCTGTCGGACGGCACCTGGGATCTGGAGGGCAGCCTCATCGGCGAGCTGCGCGCGAGCAAGGATCTGCGCTTCATGCTCAACGCCAGCTATCTGCGCCACGGGACACGGGGACGCGGCGAGCTGCCCGACTTCGACGTGCCGGACGCGGTGCAGTTCGGGCTGGCGGGGGCGTACAACCTCGACAACTTCACGCTGGTGGGGTTGGAGGTGGTGGGGCGCTTCTTCCTCGAGGATGCCATCACCCCGGCGTGGCGGGACAACGCCAACCAGGTGGAGATCATCCCCGTGGTCCGCTACGAGGCCTTCCCGGGGCTGGTGCTGGAGGCGGTGGCCGGCGTGTCGGTGACGCCGGGCTTGTGGGACATCTACCAGTTCCGCGCGCTGCTCGGGGGGACGTACGAGTTCGATCTCGGAGAGGGCCCCAAGCTGCCCAAGAGCGAGGACGATCTGCGGCGGCCCGGGCGCCCCACCAAGAAGCAGCCCCCTCGCCGACGCTGACCATTCACGGAGCGACTCATTCATGATTGACCACACGGGCATTGGTGTCGCGGATGTCCCCCGATCCGCTGAGTTCTATGACGCGGCGCTGGGAGCGCTGGGGCTGCGCCGAGTCGAGGAACTTCGAGAGGGCGAGCGGCTGGACGGCGTTGGCTATGGCGTGGACTACCCCGTCTTCTGGATTGACCGCTTCCATCCGCACGGCGTGAAGCAGCACACGGCATTCGCCGCGAAGAGCCGCGCCGAGGTGGATGCGTTCCACGCGGCGGGCCTGCGTGCCGGTGGAACGGATAACGGCGCTCCAGGGCTGCGTCCGACCGACACGGGCTACCCTGCTGGGTATTACGCGGCCTTCGTGATCGATCCGGACGGCAACAACATGGAGGCCCTCTACCGAGAGCGTCCGGCTCAGCCCTAGGCGCTGATGCAGGGGAACGACGCCTCGAGACAAGGGAGGCGGGAGCCTCCCGGCTCGTGAGTAGCGGGAGGCTCCAGCGCTGTCACCTCTGAAGACGAGGGTTGTCAGTAGAGGTGAACGGTCTCTGCGTGGGTGAGGATCGGCTGACCACTCGACCGGAGGTACAGGTGAACGGACTCGGCCCCGCCGATGACCGCGTCGAGCAGTGCGCTGTCCTCGATCGTGGGGAGGCTCTCCAGCGTGGAAGAGGTGTCGTTCTCGTTTCGGGTCTCGAGCATACGCTTCATGGTGTTTCCCCCTGTGGAGTGCGCTGGCCATGGGAGAACAGCGGCTCAGCGCGAGAGAAGAATTCACGCGGCGTGCGCTCCAAGTCAACACAAAATCATCACGCATGTAATTCGCGATTTATGATGTTTGTGTTTAGCGCATGTAGAGGAAGATGTTCGGCTCTTTCTGCTTGGCCTTGAAGTTCCGTGGCTGGGGATGGATCCCCCGAGCAGGAGAATGTGCGGGCAGAAAGCAGGCAGTCCGCTTCATCACATCGCGCGGAAACTCGGCGTCACGCCGTGCTTCCAGCAGTTCTGATTGAATCTGCAGGTGCTGGTGCAGGTGCGCGATCGTCCATTGATCTCCGCTCAAACGCATGGAGTGTCTCCATTGATTGGCCCCGAATGGCTGGCAGCACCCTGCGGCGCCGCGTGGCGGAGGCTCAAGTGAGGTGGACACACTCTTTCGAAGGGTGGAGCGTGAGCGAGGTGGGCGGTTCTGGTCCGAACTGGTACGACAGGCAGACCAGTTCGGAAAGACCACGCCTCAGCTACCCCACCCACCCCTGACGCCCTACGCATGAGGTAGGCTGTGCGGGAGAGAAGTAGCGGTTCCACTCTTTCCCCAGGGATGACATGGGCAGCAAGGCGCTCCTCACTCCGGCCCATCCGGCCCTGCTTCCGCTCGATACGGTGGTGGAGGCCTGGCGCGTGGTGGGCTGGGCCGGCTGCGGTGTCTATGGGGCTGTGTATCGCGCGGTGCCCGTGCACGACGAGCACGCCCCACCCGTGGCCCTCAAGCTGGCGCTGCATCCCGAGGACCCTCGCTTCGTGCGCGAGGGGGAGCTGCTGTCGCGCTGTCGCCACCCCAGCATCCCGCGCCTGCTGGGGCAGGGCTCCTGGCAGTCTCCCGCTGGCAGCCGTCACCCGTTCCTGGTGATGGAGTGGGTGGATGGGGTGCCCTTGTACGAGCAGGCCCAGGCTCAGCCTCCCGAGCCCTCTCAGGTGCGGCGCTGGTTGCAGCAGCTCGCGGAGGCGCTGGCCGTGCTGCACGCGCAGGGGGCCGTCCATCGAGACCTGAAGGGGGGCAACATCCTGGTACGCAGCAGGGATGGTCGGGCCATGCTCATGGACTTCGGCACCGGGCTGTATCCTGGAGCGGCCCCGCTCACTCCGGCCATGCGGTTTCCAGGCACACCGATTTATCGCTCTCCGGAGTCCTGGCTCTTCGAGGTGCGCTTCTACCGAGACGAGGGGGCGCGCTACCGGCCGGCCCCAGCCGATGACTTGTACGCGCTGGGAGTGACGGCGTGCCGGCTGCTGACCGGCGAGTACCCCGAGCCGGCGGTGCCCGTGAGGGACGAGCACGGCGTGTGTCACATGCAGGGAGTGCTGTTGCCACGTGCGCTGCGGAAGAGCCCGAACGTGGATCCGGCTCTGCGCGCCTGCACGTTGAGACTGCTGACGGTGCAGCCCGAGCAGAGGGGGAGTGCGGAGCAACTGGCGAGGGAGCTGGAATCAACCCTCAGGCCCGCGAGGCTCCGCCCACGTCACGGCAGGCGTGGGTGGGCCCTGGCCGCGGCGGCAGTTGCCCTGGCCGTCGGGGCGTGGGCAGCGGTTCCTGGCAGGTTCTGGCGGGAGCGTTCCGTCGCGCAGGCCGAGCGCATGGGGGCGGCGGTAGGGACCGCCGGGCTCGGGGACGCGGCAGCGGGCATGGTC
The DNA here is from genome assembly GCF_020103725.1 of Hyalangium gracile. Lineage (NCBI taxonomy): Bacteria > Pseudomonadati > Myxococcota > Myxococcia > Myxococcales > Archangiaceae > Hyalangium > Hyalangium gracile. The sequence continues at coordinate 57,872 of NZ_JAHXBG010000024.1, forward strand.
TTGGTGCAGGCACCCGCTGGCAGCGCGACGGAAGGAATGGGCAAGGACACGCTGCCCGAGCCCCTGCCCGGGCAGGTGAAGCCCGATCAGAAAGGGCGGTGCCCGTTCAAGGGGTTGGTTTCGCTGAACGGAGGGTGCTGGTTGACGGAGGCTCAGGGAGAGCCTGAGAAATGCGTGGAGCTCGGGGGCCAGATGTTCCAGGGCACCTGTTACATGCCCCTCGTTCCACCCGGGCGGAAGCGTCCTCCCACCTCGGGTTCCATGAAGAATCCGTAGACCGGGCTCACTGAATGTGACGGCTCAGGGGGAATAGAGCTCCGCCGAGGCAATGCTCTGCTTATCGTTGCGGCCACCCGCGATGAGCACCTGGCCCGAGGGCAGCAGCGTCGCCGTGTGGTGATGGCGCGGCTCGGAGAGCTGGAATGTGGGGCTCCAGGGGTTGGCCCCCGGGGACGGATCGAATAGCACCGCCGTGGCCAGCGTGACTCCTTCGTTGCGGCCACCCGCGATGAGCACCTGGCCCGAGGGCAGCAACGTCGCGGTGTGGTACTGGCGAGCCTCTGGCAGCGGTGGGAGGCTCCGCCAGGTGCCGGTCTCCGGATCATAGAGCTCCGCCGTGGCGCCACTCACGACGAGCACCTTGCCCGAGAGCAGCACCGTGGCCGTGTGGTTGTCTCGAGGTCCCGACATCGAGCCCGTGCTGCTCCACGTGCTGGTGGCCGGATCATACAGAGCGGCACTGGCTGAATATGCCTGATAGTACCCTCCCGAGAGGAGCGCCTTTCCGGTGGGCAGCAACACCAACGCGGGCTGCATCCTGCGCTCGGGAGCGGCGCTCGTCGCGGACCACGTTCCCGTGCCCTCGTCGTACAACTCGATGCTCCCAGATGTGGCCGGGTTGCCCGGATCGCCTCCAGCCACGAGCACCTTCCCTCCAGGCAACAGCACGGCCCGAGGGTAGATCCGGCCCACGCTCATGGAGCCTGTATAGGCCCAGGTTCCGCTGGCTGGGTCATACAGCTCGGCTCTATAGCCCTGCAGCCCATGCCCCAGGACCATGACCTTGCCCGAGGAGAGCTGCACCGCTCCATGGGCGACGCGGCCCTCGTTCAAGTCCCCGGTCGGGCTCCAGTGTCCTGTGATCGGATCATAGAGTTCCGACGAGCGCAGGCCAGTGGAGTCGGAATCGATACCCGAGCCCCCCGAGACGAGCACCTTCCCGGAAGCCAGCAGCACCGCCGTGTGTCCGCTGCGCGGAGTGTTCATGCTCTCCGCGACGCTCAACCCCGAAGGGCGTGTCTGCGCGGGAGCGGGTGATTCCGTTCCCGCGGCGCATCCCACAACGAACGCCAGCATCCACAAAAGCCTTGTCTTTTTCATGATGGGCCTCCGCTCATTGCTCTGGAGATGAATCACGGTTGTGTTTGGTGACGACCCTGCGGTGAGAGCGAGCTGCTGACGCGCGTCGCGGCGCGCGGGACTGGTCGTACTTTCGAGCATTTTCCATGCCGACCGTTCGTCCCGCTCGTGCTGCTCGACCTGTCTCATCGAAGGGCCGCGGTCCCCGGCAAGAAGTTGCCGGGAAGGGCTTGCTCGCTGGCAACTTCTTGCCTATGGGGCTCGCCGCTCCTTGGGAACAAATCCACCATGCTCATTGCCATCACCCGTGATGTGAGCTCCAGCCTTGGCGGCTGCGAGCTGTCATACGTGCCGCGCGGCGCAATCGATGTCACCACTGCCGCTGCGCAGCACAGGGGCTACCAAAAGGCGCTGGAGTCGCTCGGGTGCCGGGTGATGGCGCTGCCGGCTGAGGATGCCCTGCCCGATGCCGTGTTCGTCGAGGACGTCGCGGTGGTGCTGGACGAGGTGGCGATCCTGACACGACCGGGCGCCGAGTCGCGGCGCGCGGAGGTCTCCTCGGTGGCGGAGGTGCTGGCCCGCCATCGTCCGCTGCGCGCACTGGAGGCCCCGGGCACGCTGGATGGCGGCGATGTGCTGCGCGTGGGCCGCTCGCTGTATGTCGGGCAGTCAGCGCGCAGCAACGCCGCGGGCATCGCGCAGTTGCGCGATCGGGTCGCCGAGTTCGGATACGAGGTGCATCCGGTTCCCATTCGCGGCTGCCTGCACCTGAAGTCCGCGGTCACCCAGGTCGCGGAGGACACGTTGCTGGTGCAGCCCGCCTGGGTCGATCCGGCCGCGTTCGCGGGCTTTCGCCGGATTGAAGTCGACCCGGGTGAGGAGCACGCCGCCAATGCGCTGTGGCTCGGCAGCGGGGTGGTGTACCCCGCCTGCTTCCCGCGCACGCAGCGGCGGCTGGAGGACGCGGGGATCGCTGTCACCTCGGTGGATGTGTCGGAGCTGCAGAAGGCCGAGGGCGCGGTCACGTGCTGCAGCCTGGTGCTGCGGGAGGTGCCATGACGGCCACCCCATCGAAGCCGATGACGTGGGGCATTTCTTGTCGCTGAGGAGGGCCACGCCTACAGGAGCAGGCGGGACAGAAGGCGTCGATGACATTCCTCGGCGGGTCGACGAGCGTGAGCTCCCGAACGGCAGCCAGGCTCTTGGGTGACACCACGGCGGTGACGAGCGCCTCGTGCAGCTTCGGGTGCAGAACGCCGCTGTTCTCGTCCTTCCACGCGCGCACGCGGTCGGCATCCTCGGTGGGCTCGAGCGTGAGGGAGCCGTCGTCGAGTCCTGCCTCGATTGCGCCGCGACCAGCGATGCAGCGTGGCGGACTTCTTCCCGGGAACGACCGCGAATGCCGAGTCCGCGTCCACGATCGCCACGGCCGAGCGGGGAATGTCGTCGCCGTCGATCACGAGCAGCTCCGGGTTCATCGCGGCAGGCTGAGCGATCCGGAAGAGTTCGTCCATTCGGCCAAGGCTATCATCGACGGCGCCGGTAGGTGACCCTCAGGTCGTCATCCCAGTGCGTGTCGTCCTGGCTGAGCTGCCAGAGGCCAATGAGGGTGTCGCCGTCCTCCGCGAACGTGCCGGTGAAGCGCTGCGAGAACCCCGGAGCGTTCCGTTGGATCCGCCAGGACACATCGTCGATGCTCACGTCGTAGACACGGAACACGCCGCGCGAGTCGAAATAGTGCATGGTCATCCGTGGCTTGTCGGCGGCCGCTGACTGGGAGGGCGGTGCGGCGTCGACACGATCGCGTTCGGTGAACCCGATGATAGAGACCGCATCGGGGAAAGCAGGATGATCGTGATGGGAGCGGTGGATGAGGAACCGTTCGCCTGCCAGCCATTCGAAGCTGGCGTTGCCCGGCACGACGATGCCGGGAGTTGACGGATGGATGGCCTCGGTGGTCCACGTACCCACCAACCGCTTCAACGCTTCCAACGCCGGCTCGGACGTCATCGACATGGCTTCCTCCTTCGGGACGGCCTGGCTACCACGTCGGTTCATACCTCCATCGCACTGACCGCTGCGAGAGGAGTGGCCTCAGGCCTGTCTGGCGATTCGCCGGATCAGTGCCCTCAGCCAGCGGTGGCCCGGGTCGTTCTCCAGGCGCGCATCCCACAGCATGGACAGGGTGAAGCCCGGCAAGGGCAGGGGGGGCTCGAACAGGCGCAGCGGAAGCCACTCCGCGAGCTGCCTCGCCAGCCGGTCGGCCAACGTCACGAGCAGATCCGTGCGAGCGACCAGATAGGGCGCGGCGAGGAAACTCGGCACGCTCACCCGGATCCTCCGGGACTGACCTCGCTCACTCAGCAGGGAGTCCACCGTGCTGCCTCTCCTCCCGCGAGGCGCCACGAGCACATGCTGCAGCCGGAGGAAGTCCTCCAGGGAGAGCGTGTCGCGGATCTCCGAGTGGTCCCGGCGCACCACGCACACCAGCCGCTCCCGGAGGATGGCCTGGACGCGCAGCCCTGGCACCTTGTCGTACTGCACCACCAGCGCCAGATCGCCGAGGCCCTGACTGAGCTGCCGCTCGATATGATCGGTGAAGGGAAGGACCGAGAGGCCAATCCCTGGCGCCTCGTGCTCCAGCTGCTCCAACAACGGCGGCAGCAGGATGCACTGCGCGTAGTCCGCGGCGATCAGGTGGAAGGTCCGCCGCTCCGTCGCGGGAGCGAAGGCCGCCGGCGGTGCGACGGCCCGCTCCAAGGCCTCGAGCGCCCGGTGGAGCGGCTCCTGGAGCTCACGCGCGCGCGGGGTCAGGCTCATGCCTTCCGCGCTGCGCACCAGCAGGGGATCGCCCAGTCGGTCCCGCAGGCGGGCCAGCGCATGGCTCGCCGCGGACTGGGACAGCCCGATGCGCGCGGCGGCTTTCGACACGCTGCCCTCGCTCAGGATCGCGTCCAGCAAGCGCAGCGACTTGAGGTCCAGGGAGTCCAGATGCATGGCATGCATAGTCTACATGAACGAGCCGAGGGAGATCTCCCCGCGTCTCGCTGCCAGAGTGGGTTCACACGACGTCCAGCCCACGTGGGAGGAAGCGACATGGAGACTCTGGTCTTTGGAGCGACGGGGAACATCGGCAGCGAGGTGGTGCGTGCACTGGCCGGCCGACCGGAGGTTCACATCCGGGCCGCGACGCGCGAGGTGTCGCAGACCCGCAAGCTGTTCGAGGGGCTCTCGAACGTCGAGCCCGTGCGAGTCGACTGGCAGCAGCCGGGGACTCTCGACGCCGCGCTGGCGGGAGTGAGCCACCTGGTCATCATCAACGCCCTGTCCCCGGAGATGGCGGCGCAGACGGCGGCGCTGATCGCCGCGGCGCGGCGGGCCCAGGTGAGCCGGGTGTTGCGCTTCAGCCTCATGGGCGCCGGAGAGCCGGAGCCCATCCTGGAGGCCCGCTGGCACGACGCGGCCGATGAGCAGGTGCGGCGGAGCGGGCTGGAGTGGGTCATCCTCAAGCCCAACCAGTACTTCCAGAACTTCGTCGGCTTTGGGACCGATGCCACCGTGCGCACCCAGGGAGCCATCTATCTGCCCTACGCGGACGCCCGTGTGAGCAACATCGACACGCGGGACCTGGGGGAGATTGCCGCTCGGGTGTTGCTCGCGCCCCCCGGCGCCCATGCCGGGAAGGAGTATGTGCTGACCGGAGGCGTGGCTCAGACCATGGAGGAGATCGCCGGGAGCATCGGAGAGGTGCTCGGCAAGCCGGTGCGCTACACGGCTATTCCGGAAGAACCCGTGCGGCAGGCCATGACGGGGGCCGGCATGCATTCCGTGACGGTCGAAGCCATCCTGGAGTGGTTCGCCTACTGCCGAGCGGGGCGTGCCATGCGCGTCGATCCCGCCGCCACGCATTTGCTGGGACACCCGCCGCGTCGCAGTGCCGACTTCGCGCGGGACTACGCGCACCGCTACCAGGGCTGAGCCGTTTTCTTGTCGCTGCGGAGGGCCACGCACCGCGCCCCTTGTCCCACCCGGGGAGAAGCGTCTCCCCACCTCGGGGGCCCTGAAGAATCCGTAGTCGCTAGGGGTCTTCCGAGGCCTCGGCTCCTGAGAAGGAGCGGCCGCACAGCTTGCAAACGAAGTACGACCGGGTGTCCGGGGGCTGCTCGTAGAAGCGCATCTGGTGCGTCCGCTGGTGGCAACGCGGGCACGTCAGTCTTGCTCCGCTTGCGAGCTTGGCTGCCAGCCGACGTGCGATCTCGTTCGACAGTGCGATTGCCTGGGCGCGCACGCGTTGCTGCTCTTCGCTCACGAGCGCCTGCGCCGCCCTGTCTCTCTCGGCGGCTTGCCGCTCCTGCTCCAAAGCCCGCCAATCCATTCGATACGCGGCCTCTCCCCAGAGCGTGGCCAGGTAGTCACCGAACTCCACGAGTGACTGGCGCGCCACGGGGTGCGCGGAGCGCTCGGCGAAGAGCGCCTCGAGTGCCTCGCGCGACGGCGCCTCCCGTCGCACCTCGGCCATGGTGGCCTCGGCGGCGTCGAGCGCGGGCCCGTCCAGTCTGCTTCGGAAGTCGCCACCGACGTACGTGTCCCACTCGCGCCACCGCGAGTAGAGGCTGAAGGACCAGTCGGCGAGCTGGACTGCGGCGAAGTACGGGAACTTGTCAGGAGTCGGAGGGCCACATGCCAGGAACCACCCCGGCGTGGCCCTGAGAAGCGTGCCGTAACCGGACCAGTGGGAGTAGAGAGCGCTGACGAAGCGTCCGCGAGAGAATTCCTCGCGGTCCTTCCAGGTGGCCAGGCAATCGAAGTGCAACGGCGCGTCGTAGTAGCCCCGGAGCCGGGGGGGGGACAAGAGGGGCACACCCGAGGTCGCCGTGTACGGGCGATCAAGCGCCTGACCGCAAAGTACGCAGGTTGACCCGCTGAGTATCAGCGCCATGGGGTGATGACTGTAAGTGCACTGCCAGAGGCAGCGCAAACCCCTGGATGGCCGCTGCTGGCCGGTCCTGGCAGAGCGGTGGGCCCGAGGTCTCCGTCAGTCCGTGCTGTAGAGCACGCCGGTCGGGCCCGCCCCTTTGTATCGGCACGTGACGCACTCGATGCCGGTCACCACCAGCTCGCGGCGCATGCGATCAGCAAGCTCCTCGTCGTGGGTCGAGAGAATGACCTGATACTTTCGATCCTGGACGAGGCTGCGCAGGACTTCGATGAGTGCCGCGGGATGAATCAGATCCTGCTGCCGCAGAGGCTCGTCGAGCAGCAGCGCCGGCCACCGGCTCCACGGGTAGGCCGCGCTCATGCTCGACAGCAACGCCAGGTCCACGACCCGCGTGGCCCAGGAGGCGCGCAGCCGTTCCGCGATGGCGTCGACGGAGGGCAGGGACTCCCTGCTGGCTCGCTCACTGCCCTCGGACTCGACCTGGCGCTGCTCCTCCTCTCTCTGCCAGGCGAGCCATGCATCCGCCAGGCGCCTCTGCTGCTCACGAAGCTCCTGAAGCCTCGCCTCCTGCTCGACCAGCGCCTTGGGCTGATCGGACGAGGACATGGGGTCGAGGTTGGCCTCATCCCCGGGAGGCGTATCCAGGGTGGCCAGCAGCTCTGGGTGCTGTTGCAGCAAGGCCTGCGCGGCAAGGAGCTCTTGCTCGATTCGAGCGACTACCTGGTGGTTCTCCTTGATGGCCGAAGACAGCTGAGCGATCCGCGCCTGGGTGCTGGCCCGTTGTTCATTGATCTCCCCGAGGTCCGGCAGCTGATCTCTCGCGGCTCGAGCCGTCTCGAGCTCCTGCTGATGACGCTGGCTGTCCTCCGCGAGGGCAGACGGTCTCTGCTCCTGCTCGAGAAGCAGGCTGCGAATCTTGTCGTCCAGGGTCGTTATCTTCTGGATGTTCTTGTTGATGTCGCGAAGGTAGGACTGAATCATCCACAGCTCGTGCGTGTGGCGGTCGTTCTGGCCCACGAGCAGGGATTTCTGCTTCACTCCTTCCGCGACCTTCCTACGCGCGGTGATCAACTGGAGAAGCATGTCGCGTCTGGCTTCAGCCTCCGCGACGGCTTGCGAGAGGCGTTCGAGCAGCACGTCAGCAGGCGGTGCGCCCTCCGGCGCGAGCTCGACTCCCAGGGTTGCCTTCAACGCGGCGGCAATGGCGAGGGCTCTCTCCGTGAGGGCGCCAGAGGAGGGCCCTCCGCCAGTAGCGGTGAGCTGCGCCAGCCGGGGCCTGCGCGAGAGCAGATCATGCCAGCTGTCCAGGGCCCGCCGTGCGAGATCCTTTTCCAGCTCCAGCTGGCGTACCCGCTCCGTCAATGCCCGAGTGGCTTCCGCTCCCAGGCTCCTGGCGATCAGCTCGAGCTCGGCGGCGCCTGTGTGTCCTCTCAGGTGAGTCAGCCGCAAGTGCTCTCCGAGATCGCCAATCTCGTTCGACCAGGAGCCCGCCCGCAGCAGCTCGAGCAGCTGCTGTCGGGTAGGGGATGAGAGCTCGGCAAACCGCTCGCGACTCTCCTGCTCGCGCGCGGCTCGCCGCTCGATGCGGCTGCTCTCCGCCTCGCCGCTCACGAACTCCAGGCAGACCCGGTACTGCTCGACAGGCACATCCTCCTCTCGCCTTGCGAGCAGGCCGCTGTCCCGCCCTCGCTCCTGCCCCTCCCGGTGGAGTGCTTCTGGCCAGCAAGCCTGTCCAGTGAGTGCCCATTCGATGGCTTCGAAGAGGGTGCGTTTCCCGAGCCCATCCGGGCCCGTCAGAATGGTCACACCAGGGCCTGGCAGGGAGAGCGAGAAGTCAGCCCCGTATGTGCGGAAGTTGGAGATCTCAATACGCCGGAGATATGACGTCGTCACTGCTCGAGTTCCTTCTGGGCATGCATGAGCTGCTCTACGGAGGCCGAGGAGGCAGCATAGATGGGATGGAGCAGCGGAGCACTTCCCATTCGGGAGTTCTCGGCCGTCAGCGGTCCGAGTGACCGCGCCAGCCTACTTCAGGGAGCAGCGCGCCTCGACCACTCCGCGCCCCTCATTCAGCAGCTGCATCTCTCCCGTGCCTCGCAGCTCGTAGCCAATCCACTGCACATCCCCCCCCTTGCAGATGGGGGCCCGCGCGAAGGACTTCTTGATGCGGGGCGAGCCCTCCAGGCCCACGATCTTGTGCGTCGGCTCCTTGAGCTGCTCGGCCTCCAGCCGGGTGGGGACCGCGTACAGCCACAGCTCCAGCGTCGAGCCCTCGCGCGCGCACTTGTGCCAGGCCTCGTTCACCGTCGCCTGGAGGGTGTACATGCCCGCGGGGGTGATGGCCCGGTCGGTGTGGAGCGCCAGGGACTCGAGCCGGTTCACGAGCTCGCAGCGCGGGCAGTAGTACTCCGCTGGCGGGGAGGTGAAGCTGAGCCGCTCCAGCGGCCCCTTGCCCACCAGCGTGGCCTGCACCGTCTTGGTGCCCGGCCCCTCCTCGCAGATCTGCTTGGGGTACAGCCTCTCCCGGGCTCCATAGGAGGAGCTAAGGCGAGAGAGGAGGACACGTTGCTCCCGCTCACTGCTCACCGTGAACTGGAGCGACAGCGTCCCTCCCGCCTTCTTCGCGCACTGGAACCACTTCGGGTCGGCCTCGAAGGCGAGCTCCGCGCCTCTCCAGCTCTCCATCGTGAAGGTGGGCGGCTCCCTGGGCGGCTTCCACTCGCAGTCGGCCGCCCAGGCCGTCCCGTGTACCGCGCCCAGCATCACGACGATCCACCCAAGCCTCCGCATGGTCTCTCCTCCCGGGCGGACCTCCTGGGGCCGCTCTCGAGAACAGGATAGGCTGAAGACGGCATGAGAGAGCACACCCGAGCGGGCCCTTCTTCGCGGGAAGGCCACACCTGCGCCGTCTGCGAGCACCCGGTCCATGAGTCGCGCTGTGAGTCGTGTGGCGCGCCGGTCGCCCCCGGCGGCTTCCAGGTGCTTCGCCAGCTGGCGCAAGGGCCCCACTCCCGCATGTTCCTCGCGGAGAAGGACGGGAGGAGGGTGGCGCTCAAGGAGCTGCTGTTCGCCCTGGTCCCGGACGCCGCCCGGCTCGACGGCTTCGAGCGCGAGGCGGAGTTCCTCCGCCAGCTCAAGCACCCGCGCATCCCCCGCCTGCTGGCCAGCTTCCGCGAGGGCAGCGGCGTGCACACCCGGCTCTACCTGGCCCAGGAGTTCGTCGAGGGCCGCTCGCTCCTCGAGGAGCTGGAGGAGCACCGCTTCACGGAGCACGAGGTGCGCCGCGTCGCCCGGCAGGTGCTCGAGGTCCTCATCTATCTGCACGAGCTGTCGCCCCAGGTCATCCACCGCGACCTGAAGCCGGCCAACCTCATGCGGCGGCCGGATGGCGAGATCGCCCTGGTCGACTTCGGCTCTGCGCGCGATCTCGTCCGAGGCGCCACGCATCGCTCCACCCTGGTGGGCACCTTCGGCTACATGCCGCCCGAGCAGCTCGGGGGCACCGTCGATGAGACGAGCGACTTGTATGCCCTGGGGGCCACGCTCATCCACCTGCTGTCCCGCAAGGCCCCCGATGAGCTGCTGCGTCCGGGGATGGAGATCGCCTTCGAGGAGCAGGTCAACGCCTCCGCGGGCATGAAGGCCTTCCTGGCGCGGCTCACCGAGCGCGACCGAGGTCAGCGCTTTCCCTCCGCCCGGGCCGCGCTGGCGGCGCTCGACGCCCTCGAGAGGCCACGCCCCGTTGCTGGCGCGGGGCACCAGCGCCCCTCCCAGGCGCGGCTCTTCACCCTCATGGGGGTCGCGGCGGGGATGGTGCTCGCGGGTGCGGTGGGCGGCTTCCTGCTCCTGTCATCGCCGGCTCGGGTTGCGCCGCCCGTCCAGCCGGTGGCGATACCGCAGGCTCCTGCCGCGGCGGAGCTCCCACCGGCCCCCAAGCCTCCCGTGGAGCAGGCCCTGCCTCCGCCCGCCACGACTTCCGAGCCCCCACCGAGGGTCGTCAAGAAGGAGGTCAGCAAGCGCCCCAGGAACTCCGATGAGATAGCGGAGGTCATCACCCTGCGCCCCACGGGGCAGAGCCGTCCACCCCTCCTCGCGAAGGATGTCCAGATCGCGATCGGCCGCGAAGTCACGCTGGGGGATGCGGCCACGTGTGGGCCTCAGCCCAGCACCGCCGAGGTGGAGAAGGTCGTGCTCGATGCCGAGGGGGGAGGCACCCTCGAGGCGCCGCGCTCGAACCTGTCCGTGCATATCGCGCTGAAGAACCAGGGCGCGCCCGGCAAGGGGTGTCACAGGGCGGTGGTGCGCCTGAAGGATGCGTCCGGTCAGCCGGTGGGGCGCGAGGCGACCTTCGAGAACACCAGCACGCGCACCGTTCGTAGCAGCACGCGCACGCTCGAGCTCCCACGCACGCTGCGCGAGGTCCGGCTCGAGGTGGGCACGGGCCAGGCGCCGGGAGCGGTGTTCACCCTGGACCTCGTTCGAGGCACCTTCCGCTGAGGCCGCGGACGGCTCGCCCTCAAGGCTGCTCGGCGTCGGAGGTGTCCTCTTCCCGCGACTCGGCCTCGCGCTCCTCCTGGGCCTTGGCCTTCTTGCGCTCCAGGATCCGCAGCTGTCGCCGCTCGCGGCGGCGCCGGCGAGCGTCCTGAAGGAAGTCCATCCACCGGATGAGCGGATCGCGCCAGGCGGAGTGCTCCTCCCGGGGAAGATCCCGGTTGTTGCGCCCCCACTTCTCGCGCGCGACCATCTTCGCGTCGTAGCCGAAGAGCGCCTCGTAGAAGGCCTCCCAGTTCTCGCCGCTGTAGGTGCACACGAAGTGGCGCAGCGCCCCTTCCTCCAGTCCCCGCAGGCGCATGGAGCGCAGCATCTGCTCCACCTGGCTGACGGGGGGCCTTCGCTCGGCTTCCACCTGCCGGTCCACCAGGACGTAGAAGGCCAGGCCGAAGAGGATCGCTCCGCCGATCATGAAGATCGCCGGGATGATGAGCTGGAAGCGGTAGAGGCCATACCCCGCGGCGCCCAGCATCAGCAGCCACGCCAGCCAGGTGAGCAGCGGGGCCTGGAAGACGAACTGGCGGCAGCGCAGGAAGAGCGCTCCCTTCTCGAACACTCCCCGCACGCAGAAGGAGGCGAGCCAGGCGGCGGCCGTGAAGGCCGCCATCCCCGCCCCCCACGGCGGACCGAGCTTCCACTCGAGCGCGCCGGTGATCACCGCGGACAGCAGCGTGAGCGCGAGCACGGCCAGGCGGCGCCACCGGGCCCACCGGGCCGCGTTGAACTCCTGCACGCAGCGCTCCAGCAGGTTGGCGTGGTGCTCGCGCGGAGAGAACGTCGAGTCCCCCTCGAAGCCCAGGAAGCCCTCGAGCGCCTCGATGACGCCGGTCATGTTCTGGAACCGATCGTCGGGGCGCTTGGCCATCATCCGCAGCACGATGGCCGACAGCGTCTCGGGCACGTTGGGGTTGCGCTTGTCCGGCGGGACGGGCTGCTCGTTCACGTGCTGCAACATCACCAGGGGCACCGTCTCCGCGATGAAGGGATGGCGGCCCGTGAGCAGGTGGTACAGCGTGCACCCGAGCGAGTAGATGTCCGCGCGCGCATCCACCTTCGAGGAGTCCTGGACCTGCTCCGGCGCCATGTAGGCCGGCGTCCCCATGGGGTAGTCGGAGGGGTTCTTCCCGACGTAGGTCAGCGGGCCCTGCGGCTGGCCCTTGCTGCGAGCCCTGCGCGCGCTGTCGGCGAGCTTCACCAGGCCCAGGTCCGCCACCTTCACGATGCCGTTGTTGTTGAGCAGCAGGTTGTCCGGCTTGATGTCCCGGTGGACCATGCCGCGGTCGTGGGCGTACTTGAGCCCGCGCGCGGCCTGGAGCACGTAGCCGGCCGCCACCTCCGGATCGAGCGGACCGTTGCGCTTGACCAGGGCCTGCAGGCTCTGGGCGTCCACATACTCCATGCTGAAGAAGTGGAACTGCTTGTCCGAGCCGCAGTCGTAGATCTGGACGATGTTGTGGTGGATGAGCTGGGCGGCGGCGAAGGCCTCCTGCGTGAAGCGCAGGACGAACAGGGGATCTCCGGCGAAGCCCGGCCGGAGGATCTTCACGGCCACTTCCCGGTCGAGCGAGAGCTGGGAGGCCAGCCACACCGTCCCCATGCCGCCGCTGCCCAGCTTGTGGATGAGCTGATAGCCCCCCAGCTTCATGCCCTCGGCGAGCTTCTCCGTCTCGTCGGCCAGCGGCTGGGTCTCCACCTGCGCCTGGCCCACGGTCTTCCGGGCGCCGGGCAGGGTGGAGGAGTTGATGATCGGCGGGGCCGACGGCGGCTCCGACTCCATCGGCTGGCGAGGAGGTGGTGTCTTCTTCCCCGTGGCGATCGGCGGAGTCACCAGCTGCGCGCTGGCCCTGGCGGGTGCATCGGGGGGCGGCCCCACGACGGTGGGCTCGACGGGGAGGGGACTGGCGCCGGTCTTCTCCGGCGGTGCTCCCGGGAGGGTATTGATGGGGTTCTCGTCCGTGCGCGGCTCCTCGAAGCCGGTGCGGGCGAGCGCCGTACGCGTGGAGGTGCGCGTTCGGGGCGTGGAGGGAGGCTCGGGATACGGCACCAGGATGGTGCGCTCCGCGGGCTGCGCCGGCGCGGCCTCCTTCCCCGCCCGGGTATCGGGGGGGAGGGTGGTGGCCAGGGCGGCCTGGAGGGCATCGGCTCCAGGCTGGGTATGCATCGGAGCCCCGGGGAGGGTCTGGGCGGCGATGGCCCCGACATCCTGCACCTCGGTCCGTTCGACGGGCCGCACCGCGGGGATGCCCCGGGTCTCCGAGGGACGCACGGCCTTGCGCTCACTGGTCCGCGTTCGCGGTGCCTCCGCCTGGGGTTGGGCGGGGAGCTGGAGCTTGCGCTCGCTGGTCCGCGTTCGTGGTGCCTCCGCCTGGGGTTGAGCGGGGAGCTGGAGCTTGCGCTCGGATGTCCGTGTGCGTGCGGCCCCGTCCCGGGAGGGGGCGGCCGGGGTGGGGACGATGAGGGTCCTGTCTTTCGCCTCCGCCTGCGGCGGCTTCTCCTCATCATCCGACATGCGGCCTTGCAGCCTAGCACAACCCTTCCGGTATGGCCCCAGGGACCTGATATGCAATCCAGGGCCCCCCTCAGTGGTACCTGGAATGGCACGGCAGTGGACGCCTTGTCGCTCGAATGGTTGCAGCCCCCACTTTTAAATGGCAGTCGAGCATTGAGGCGTCGCGGGTTCAGAGTACCGAGACATCGGGTGGGCCTTCGCTCACCTGTCCGACGTAGCCCAGGGTGACGAACTCGAGCAGGTTGCCGAAGGGGTCCGCGAAGTAGACGGAGGCGTGACCCGGTGGGCCGAGCCGGCGTGGGCCGTCGAGCTTCACGTTCGCGGCTCGCAGTCGGGCGATGCAGGTGTCGAGATCTCCTGGGCGGACCTGCATCGCGAGGTGCGGGTGCGGGGCCGGCACCGGGCGGCTGCGCCCCTTCTGGAGGAAGAGGTGCAGCTCCACCGCTTCGCCGAACTGCACGGCGAGGTGCAGCGGGCTGTTGTCGGCGTCGGCCTCGCGGGCGCGGTCGGGCCTGGAGCGCAGGAAGGTCTCCCGGTCGAACTTCCGCACGCGCTTCGCGCCGAGCAATTCGACGTAGAAACGCTCGGCGAGCTCGAGATCGTGAACGGGCAGGGTGATGTGGGCGAAACCTTCGACGGCTGGCGCGGGAGGGGTCATGCGCCAAAGGTGCCGTTGAGCGGTCGTGATTCACAGTGATATCTGGTGATTCCAGATATGTCCGGGATGAATCTGGCGGCGATCGACCTGAACCTCCTGAACGTGGTGGCCACGGTGCTCGAGGAGCGGAGCGCGACCAAGGCGGCGGCGAGGCTGCACGTCACGCAGTCGGCGGTGAGCAATGCCATGAGGCGGGCCCGGGACCTCTTCGGGGATCCCCTCGTGACGCGCGAGGCGTACGGGCTGGCGCCGACACCCCGCGGCGCGGAGCTGTTGCCGGCCCTGCGTGCCTGGCTCGAGGAAGCACGGCGGCTGGTCGCGAAGGCGCCCGTGTTCGACCCGGGCACTTCCACTCGGACCTTCACGGTGGCGTGCACGGACGCGGTGGCCATCGCGCTGCTGCAGCCGATGTTGCGGCTTCTCACGAAGCGGGCCCCGTCGGCGCGGCTGAGATTGGTGACGCTCGATCGGATGATTGCCCACGACGGGTTGGCCCGGGGCGAGGTCGATCTGTTGATAGGCATTCCACCCGTGATGCCGCCCGGTCACGAGGCCGAGCGGATCTACCAGGATCCACTCGCATGCATCGTGCGCCGCGATCACCCGCGGGTGCGCTCGAAGCTCACCCTGCCACTCTTTGCCTCGCTACCCCATGTCGATCTCGCGCTCTTCGGCGCCGTCGACGACACGATCGATCGGGCGCTCGCGCGGCACGGCAAGGCGCGGACCGTGACGGTTGCCTTGCCTCACTTCTCGAGCGTGCCCCTGGCGGTGCTGGAGACCGACGGCATCGCGACGCTCTCCAGCCGTCTGGCCCGAGCGTTCGCGGCGCGGCTGCCCTTGAAGGTGCTGGAGCCGCCCCTGGCGCTCGAGCCCGTCGAGGTTCGTCAGGTGTGGCACCGTCGGAGCGAGACCGACGCGGCGGTCGGCTTTCTGCGTGCCCTGGTGCGTGAGGCGGCGCGCTGAAGCCAGGCAGGCCTCGGGACGCCCGCCATGGCGCTCACAGCACTCAGCGGTCTCCGGCCTCTTCGTTTACCGGCAGATCGAGGGTGAAGGTGGCCCCCTGACCGAGGCCGGGGCTGTCACAGGTGAGCCGCCCCCGCAGCTCCATGGCGGCCAGGGCGCTGATGTGCAGGCCGAAGCCATGGCCCGTCTTCTTCGTGGTGAAGCCCTGGGTGAACAGGCGCGGCAGGCTCTCCGGTGCGATGCCCACGCCATTGTCCGTCACCTGGATGAGCACCCGCTTGCCCTCGGGAGCCGGCCGGATGCCGATGAGCAGGCGCTTGTCCTGGCGCGGGCTCTCCATCAACGCGTCGCGCGCGTTGCTCAGCAGGTTGACGAGGATCTGCAGCAGCTTGTGCCGGTCCACGGAGAGGGACGGCACCGGGGCATAGTCGCGCTCGATGCGGATGCCTCGCGCCTCATAGGCGCCGGCGTGCAGGCGCAGCGCCTCGTCGATGAGGAGGGGCAGCTCCACCTCCTCCTGGACGCCCGCCGAGCTCGCGTGCCGCTGCTGCATGCTGACGATGGACTTGATGTGATCCACCCCCTCGCTCAGGCTGTGCATCTCCTGAAGCAGGGCGTCGCGCTCGTACTGAAGCTGCTCGGACAAGGCCATGAGGTAGTCCGGGAGCTGTTGGCCGCGCGGATCATGGGTGAGGAACGAGGGGAAGTCACCGGTGTGCTCGCGCAGGAGCTGAACCGCCCTGGCCAGGTTGGAGACGCGCGACAGGCGCAGCCGGTCCATGACGAGGCCGGCGGAGACGTTGACGCTGTTGAGCGTGTTGCCCACGTTGTGGAGCACGCCGGTGGCCACCTCCGCCATGCCCGCCTGCCGGGACACATCCAGCAGGGCCCGGTGCATCTCTCCCAGTCGAGCCTCGGCCTCCCTGCGGGCGGTGATGTCCCGCGAGAAGAGCGTCATCCCCACCGTCTGGCCATTCGCGTCCAGCAGGGGGCTGAGGCGGATGTCCATGGAGAGGCGTGTGCCCTGCAGATCGAACTCGTCCTCGAAGCGCACGCGCATGCCCTCGAAGACCCTGGCCACGTGAGGCGCCCAGCGCCTGGTGCGCTCCGGACTCTCCTCCGGCAGCTGCTCGCCCACCTGGGGCGCCCTGCCGAAGCGCAGGAGGTGGAACTGGAGCGCCGCGGCGTTGGCGGCAATCAGCCGTCCCTCCCTGTCGATGGCGAGCACCAGATCATCCGTGCTCTCCAGGAGGCTGCTGAGCTTGTTCTCGCTCTGGCGCAGAGCCCGCAGCGTCTGCTCGCGCGAGCTCTGGGCGGCATCCGTCGCCGCGTTGTGCAGCGCGCCCACGCCCCAGGTTCCCAACATGGAGATGCCGGAGAACAGGTGCATGAGCCAGAACAGGGACGGAGAGATGGGCGGCAGGGTCAGTTCGGCCAGGGTGAAGTAGAGCGGGAACACCAGGGCGAGGGCCACCACCATGAACAGGGTGATGAAGAGCCCCACGCGAGCGCCCGCCAGGTACACGGCGAAGACGGGGAGCAGCGCGCAGATGGTGTGCGTGCTGATGAGGGGCACACGGCCCTCCGCGCAGGCCCCGAGGATGGCGAACATCATGCTCGTCAGCAGCATGGCCGCGGGCGGCTGCGGGGTGGCGGAGCGGCGCGCGACGATCAGGACGCCCACATAGAGCAGGGCGGCGGCCGCGCTGGGGTAGGGAGACAGGCCCGACCACATGGCGCCCGCCGTGTAGATCGCGTTGAACAGGACCAGGAAGCAGGCGGCGCCCACCAGGAGCCGGTAGCGGACGAGATCCGTGGGCACCCCCTTGCGAAGGGGCTCGGAGAGCAGGGAGTCCAGTCGCTCCAGGAGCCAGTTACGAGAGGGAGGAGGAGGTGCTGCCGACGCGGAGGAGAGGGTGGCCATGGTGGGCACGCACACGGGTAACGAGCCACCCGCCGCGTGTCCGGGGATTGTGCTCAGGGATTCCGGCTGCTTCCAACGCTCCCGTCGTGTCCTCCGTCTCCGGGTGAAAAGGACTCGCCGCCAGACGCCTGGGACCGCGGGTATCATGGCGCGCATGCTCATGAATTCCGTGGTGATGGTGGTGCTGCTCGCGAATCCCGCTCAGCCGGCGCCGGCTCGATCGGCCGCCGCGGCCCAGCCGCTCACGTGGAAGGTGACCGGCTCGGACGTCGCGTTCGAGATGTCCGCGACGGATCTGCGCGCCCTGCGCGGCGGCAAGGAGGTGTTCGGCCTGAAGTCGCGCGAGAAGAACTTCTTCTCCGACTTCGAGGTCGACGAGGGGGCCGACACGACCGGCTGGGAGGCCTCCCAGTCCATGCAGGTGCTGTCGGTGGTGGGCCCGTGGGTGAGCTACGAGCTGACGGCAGGGGGCTTCACCGGCGGCGCGCACCCGTACGCGAGCGCGTCCTACGTCACCGAGGACGTGACGAAGGACAAGGGCGCCTTCTCGCTGCTCGACGTGTTCCCCGAGAAGGAGGTGCTCAAGGCGCTCAAGGCGGACGGCTTCGTGCGCAAGCACATCCGCGACGAGCAGGAGTTCGAGAACGCCAGGACGGTGGAGGAGTTGATCGGGTCCCTGGATGCCGGCGAGGACTGCGTGGGTTTCGAGTACGGCGGGCTCGAGGCCGTGAAGCGCTCGGTCGCGTTCCACCACGTCGAGGGCAACAAGGTCGCCGTGCGCATTGCGTTCGGCCACGCCGCCGAGGTGTGCCGCGGGAGCAAGTTCGTGGTGGGCGTGCTGTTGCCCATCCCCGCGGCGCGGCGGCCGGCGTTCGAGCGCGCGGCCCGGCGCGCGGAGGGCTTCCTGATGAAGGACGCCAAGGCCGTGAAGGCCCCTACCGTGCGCTTCTCGTGGGAGCCTCCCGAGCGCAAGCAGAAGTGAGGGCCCTGGCACGGGGATGTTGCGCCGCGTCGTCCTACCTGCGTCCCAGTGGTGTCAGTCCCGTGGGGAAGATCTTCCTGGATGAGCGTTCATTCCGAGGGGTGAGCCGAACTCGCGCGGTCCTATAGTCCGCCCGGCTCGTTCACCAGGGAGGCACACCATGCATCTAGAGAAGTGGGGCTCGTGGCTCGTTGCTCTCGCATTGACTGGCAGCACCGGAGCATTGGCGGCGGATCCTCAGCCGGCGGCGCTGGCGGAGGTCGAAGCGCAGGTCCGGGCGCTGGGCGGCGAGGAGCACGTCGAGGCGGATCTGCTGGAGATCAAGTTCCGTGACGACCAGCTCATCCGGTTGCGCGATGGCATGCCCACGGACCTGGCGGGGCGCGGGCTGCGCGCGCCGGCGGCCTCGGTGCTGATGAAGGCGGTGTCGGGCGGCAAGTGGATGCGCTCCCACGAGGTGCCCGAGGAGGCGCTGGAGCGGCTCCAGGCCGAGGGCCTGAAGCGGACCGCCGAGCCCCAGCCGGACCTCAACCTGTACTTCCGCGTGCGGCTGCCCGCCGTCCTCGATGCCCAGCGCATCGCGGCGGCCTTCCGCGAGCTTCCCGAGGTGGAGGCCGTCTACCGCGTGCCCCGCCCGGTGGAGACGCCGCTGGCGCCGGACTACTACTCGATCAGCTCGGGCTCCTATCAGCAGTACCAGGACGAGGCGCCCGTGGGCATCGATGGGCGCTATGCCCAGACCGTGCCGGGGGCGCGTGGCACCGGTGTGAAGATCTGCGACATCGAGTACAGCTTCAACGCCGCGCACGTGGACCTGGGCACGGTGACGGTCATCGGCCCGGCGGGAGTGGATCCGTTCAGCAACGACAACCACGGCACCGCGGTGCTGGGGGTGTACGGCAGCCTTCCCAACGGCGAGGGCACCCTGGGCATCGCCCATGACGCGCAGAAGCTGTTCGCGTACGCCAACACGCGCTCCGGCGGCTACAACGTGGGCGCCGCCGTGACGACCTGCGCGGCCAACCTCGGCGCGGGCGATGTCATCGTCATCGAGCAGCAGCTGAGCGGGCCGCTGGGCGGCACGAACTACGTGCCCTCCGAGTGGTACAAGCCCTGGTACGACGCCATCAAGGCGGCGGTGGCGGCCAACAAGGTCGTCGTCGCGGCGGCGGGCAACGGCGGCCAGAACCTGGATGCGCCCATCTACTCCACGGGCAACGGCGGTCACTACCCGTTCCTGCCGCAGAACGACTCGGGCGCCATCATCGTGGGAGCCGGCCAGTCGCCCGTCTATGGCCCCAGCGCGCGCGCTGCCCACTCCTTCTCCAACTACGGCTCCACGGTGGATCTGCAGGGGTGGGGTGACCGGGTGACGACCACCGGCTACGGCGGCCTCTACAGCTCCGAGGGCGTCAACCGCTGGTACACCGGCACCTTCTCGGGCACCTCGAGCGCGACGCCCATCGTCGCGGGCGCGGTGGCCAGCGTCCAGGGCGCCTCCATCGCCGCGGGGCAGGGCGTGCTCAGCCCCAGCGCGATGCGCAGCCTCCTGCTGAGCACCGGCACGCCGCAGGCTGGCTCGAATCACATCGGCCCCTTGCCGAACCTGCGCCAGGCCCTGTCGGCCCTCTCCATCACCAACCTCTGGATCTCGCCCGAGAGCCCCGTGCGCCCCGCGGAGCCTTCCACCGCGCAGGCGGACTCGACCGCGGTCGCCGCGGGCAATGGCCTCTACCTCGTCGTCTGGTCGGACTTCACCTCGGGCGCCCCGGACATCCTCGCGGCTCGCGTGAAGGCCTCGGACGGCGCGCTGCTGGATACCACCCCCATCTTCATCGGCACGGCGCCGGGCGCCCAGGTCAACCCCGCCGTGACCTTCGACGGCACCCACTTCCTGGTGGTGTGGGAAGATCACCAGAGCCTCCCGCGCATCTTCGGCGCCCGCGTGAGGGCCGTGGATGGTGCCGTGGTGACGCCGCCCTTCCTGGTCAGCCAGACGCCCCCAGGGCCCTTCTCGCTGCCCCAGACCGACCCCGCCGTGGCCTTCGATGCGGCGAGCTCGAACTACCTGGTGACCTGGAGCAGCTTCTTCCATGAGAACGGGAGCGTGGGCTCCGGCATCCTGGGCATCCGCATCCAGGCCTCGAGCGGCGCGCTCGTCGAGCCGCAGAGCTTCCTGGTCGGCCGCGACGGCCGCGACGGCCGCGTCGCCTCCGCGAACGGCTCCTTCCTGGTGTCCTGGACGAGGGCAAGCAACATCGAGGCCGCGCGCGTCTCTGGCGCCTCGGGGAGCGTGCTGGATGCCACCCCCATCTCCCTGGCCGCGACGGCCGCCAACGAGCACAGCTCCGCAGTGGCCGCCCGTGAGGGTAGGGCCGCGGGTGACGGCGAGTTCCTGGTGGTCTGGACGGGAGCGGACAACACCCTGAGGGGCCGGCGGCTGCGGGCCTCGGACGGCGCCACGCTCGAGGCCTCGGACTTCGTGGTGGGGGCGGCGGCCGTCGTTCCCGCGTCGGTGACGTACGATGGGCAGGACTACCGGGTGGCCTGGCAGGGCACGCGGGATGGCGCGCGCAAGGTGCTGACCACGCGAGTGTCCGCCGATGGCGAGGTGGCCTCCGACGCGGAGGCCGCCCTCTCCGAGGTGTCTTCCTCCTCGAGGACGAAGCGGGTCGGCATCGCCGCGACGAGCGTGGGCCGTTTCCTGGCGACCTACCTGCAGCACCAGCCGACCGGGAACCTGCACCGCGCCCGCATGCGGCTCGCGAAGGCCCTGCCCGAGCCCGTGCCGTGCGAGTCGCTCACGCCGCTCCTGGTGCTCGATGGCAGGGCGGAGAGCACCCTGGAGTGCGGACCGGGCACCTACAGCGACGCGGGCGCCCGGGCGTTCGACGGCTGCGGCAACCCGATCCAGGTGCGCGCGTACAACGCGGGGAATGACTCGTCCGGTCCCGGCCCGCTGCTGGGGTCCGAGGGCAGCTACACGGTCTCGTACTCCGCCTGGGACGCCCAGGGGCAGACGGTGAGCGCCTCGCGCACGGTGAACGTGGAGGATCGGACCGCGCCGACGCTGGCGCTCCAAGGCCCGGCCTCCATGACGCACACGTGCGGCAGCCCGTGGGTGGACCCTGGCGTCCAGGCGCAGGATGCGTGCTACGGCAACGTCTCCACCTGGGGGTGGCACGTCGGCGAGGTGAACGGCTGGGCCGAGGGCACCTACACCGTGACGTACTTCGTGGCGGACGGTAGCGGCAACGCCTCCGCGCCGGTGACTCGCACCGTGGAAGTCATCGACTGCCCCTGGTAGTCACGCCTCGAGGTGACGAGCCGAGCTCGGAGCGCTTCACTTCGAGCGGCCCGGGCCGCGGAGAGTCGAGATGCGGCCTTGCTCTCCGACGGCCCAGAGTCCCTTGCCAGCAACGGCGCTGGAGACCGCGTGGAAGCCCGTGGAGTCCAGGGGCTTCCAGCTCTTGCCCCCATCCACGGACAGGTCCGTGCCGGAGGGCCCCACGGTGACGAGCGTCGGGCCCGGTGCCCCTCGGAGCTGCGCCACGCAGGAGCGATAGCCGGTGGGCCGCGCACCGGTGGGCGTGCTCCAGGTCCGGCCTCCGTCGCGGGTGAGGGCCACGTTGCCGCTCGGGTCTTCCGGGCGGCGGTAGTTGCCTCCGACGGCGATGCCCTCGCGCTCGTTCCAGAAGAGCAGCGAGAAGACTCCCGCGCCCTCGCCGGTGGCCAGCGGCGTGGTCGCCACGGCCCAGGTGCGGCCCCGATCCGACGAGTAGAGCACTCGCGCCGCCGGGCCTCCCAGTCCAAACCAGACATGGCGCTCGCCGTACACGGCGATGCTCGTGCCGCTGGCGGCAAAGCCTCCCTCGCCCGGTAGCGCCGCGGGGAGGGCCTCGGCCGGGACGGGCGTCCAGTTCGCGCCCCCGTCCGAAGTCACCACCAGCAGGAAGCGGCCATCCACCGGATCGCTGAAGGCAATGCCATTGCGCTCATCCCAGAAGGCCATCGCGTCGAAGAATGCCTTGGGATGGCGGTTGGTGAACTGCAGCGTCCAGTGCTCGCCGCCGTCCACCGTCTTGTAGATGCGAGACTTCTCGCCCTCGCCGATGGCGAGCAGATACGCCGTGCTGGCGCTGAAGGCATCCACGTCGCGGAAGTCGAGCTCGCCGGCTCCTGGCACGGTGCCGGCCTTCCACGTCTTTCCTCCATCCGTCGTCCGGACGAAGGTCCCCTTGTCGCCGCTGGCCCACGCCACGCGCTCATCGACGGCGCTGACTCCCCGCAGGCGCACAGGGGTTCCACTCGTCTGGGGTTCCCAGGGCACGCCCGTGCCTCCCAGCGTCAGCCATGCCACGAGCCACACCGCTCCGGTCGTCATGTGTCCTCCACGCGGGCGCCAGGGTAGCTTGCTTCAGGGGCAGTTCACGACGTTCACCGTGTAGATGCTCCCCTCGATGTGGAAGGCGCCAGATTCATCAATCGGTCCGCAAGCACTCAATGCGAGTGCAAGGCCAACGAGAGCGCGGCGGAGAGGGAATGGACTCGACTGCGGCGTGGCAAGGATGTGTCGCAAGGTGAAGCCTCCAGTCAGAGGGTGAGAGGATTATGACTGGCGGCGATGCAAAGAGAAATACGAATTGACGTCAGTTTTTGAGATAGTGATTGCCTTGCAAAGATAGATAGTGTCTGCAATTGATTGGGCCCTGAATCGCACTCGCCTTGGAAAGATGGGCCGTGTCTGCAATTCATTGGGGCCGCGGCTCGGGAGTCCTGGGAGCCGTCCGGTGGAGTCCGGAGCTGTAGGCACTCAGGGCCCCTGCTGCGCTGCTCGACCACCAGAAGGTGCGGATTCTACGAGTCTCTCCTCGGGCACTCGAGGCTCTCTCGGAGAGCCGGCGCAACCAGAGGAGGCTTCAGCACTTGCGTACTTCTACTTCCGAGCGACGTTGAGACCGCGAGCTGACCCGACTGCTCGGCACCTGGTGAAGGGCTCGCGGCCGACGGCGGCGCTACCACAACAGCTCGACTACGACTGCACCGGGCCTTCAGGGAACTCCTCGAAGGACTCAGGGTACATCCTGCAAGCGGCATTGGCGGTCTGAGTGAGTGACATGGCGGTTCCTCCTGGGGAAAGGGCCGTGTGTTCCCGCCCTCAGGGAAATAGAAGCAAAACCCGTCCACCCGGTCAATGTGTTTTCTTATCTCGTGATACTACCCCCCAGATCTCTGGACCGACAGTGTGGAACGCTATTTTGCAATCAAGACCAACTGTGGGTTTGGCGCCCTTCACCCGACGTGCACGTACGTTGTATCACCTCGGATCGAGCATGAATGAGCCCGACTCAGACCACGAAGAGCGGTCTCGCCCCTCTTCGATCCTGTCCGCCGAACGCTTCTGGTGGGTCCTCGCGGCGCTCACCTGCGTGACGGTGGGGCTGCCCATGCTGTTCGTCAAGGCGCCCGTCGAGCACACCCTCGTCGCGTGGCTGGTCGTGGTCCTGGTGTACCTCGGCCTCCTTCTCCTATTCGGCAGACGCTTCGTCCTTGAGGGCGCGATCCTTGCGTTCCTGCTCGCGGTGATCGTCGCCCGGGTGCTCCACGTCGTTCACGGAGTGCTGAAGGCCTCTTCCTGAGTGCTTAGTATCCGCGCTCCCAAGGAGGGGACCATGACGAAGCCCTACAAGCCGGAAGGCTATGCGAGCGTGTCGGTGTACCTGATGGCCAACGGCGCTCAGCGCGTCATCGACTTCTTGAAGAAGACCTTCGATGCCCAGGAGCTGCGCCGGTACGACGCGCCCAACGGCACGATCATGCACGCCGAGGTCCGCATCGATGACACGGTGGTGATGATCTCGGACGGGGGAGGGCCGTATCCCGCCTTCCCCGTCTGGCTCCACGTCTACGTGCCGGACGTGGACGCCACCTACCAGCGGGCCCTGGCCGCGGGCGGAGTCTCCGTCCAGGAGCCGGTCCAGAAGGGCGATCCGGACCGGCGCGGAGGCGTGAAGGATCCCGCCGGCAATACGTGGTGGATCTCCACCCAGGTCGGCTGAGCCAGGGCGAGGGCATGCCCGTCAGTCGGCGGGCGCGGCGCCTGGGCCGGACGCTCAGTAGACGCGGACGTTGTCGATGCCCGCGCCGAAGAAGGTCCCGTCGTTGGCGTCCAGCGAGGCGAAGCCCACCGCGGTGAGCGGGCTGTTGGCGACGAACGAGAAGGTGTGGGTCTGCCAGGGCGTCATGAAGTAGGCCGGCGTGCCCTGCGTGCTGACGGAGTGGCTGGACACGGCCACGCCGTTGACCCCCACCCAGAAGCTGGAGACAGCCCCGGTGCCCGCCGACAGCGCCGCGTAGTTGAACGTCACCGTGTAGGTCCGGCCCACCACGGTCGGGAACGTCTGCGTCGCGGCGCCGTTGCCGTAGTTGTAGTAGCCGTTCTTGAGCGACAGCCACTGGCTGCCCTCGCTGGCCAGCGCGGTGTTGGTCCCGAAGGCGTGCGAGCGCACCAGCGTCACGCCGTAGCCCACGTCCGTCCACCCCTTCAGCGCGCCGGTGACGGTGCCGCCGCCGTTGCGCACGGCCGGGATGCCGACGGAGGTGCTGATGCGCTGGGCCTCGAAGCCCGAGTTCACCAGCAGGCCCACGCCCGTGGAGCCGGTGGCGAACTGCTTGTAGGCGTGGGCGAAGCGACTGCCGAGCTCCACGGTGCCGGCGGTGTCGTAGTGCAGGTCATCCGCGTTGCGCGACAGATCATCGGTGAGCACCAGCGCCGCGCGTGGATCCGCCTTGGCCACGGCGACCTGGGCGGCCTGGACGTTGCTCCAGTACGCGGCATACCCCGAGGGGTTCACCTGGCCCATGATGAAGGGCAGGCTCGGCTGGCCGTAGCCGGTGCGCGCCAGGGAGATGAACTCCTGGAGCCGCGTCTGGTAGGCCGCCGAGCTCTCCTGGGTGGTGCCGTCCGTCTCTCCCTGCATCCAGAAGAAGGCGGAGAGGCGCCCCGTGTCCCCCAGCGCCGAGGGCATCCAGTAGGCCGCGGTGTGGTACCGGGTGAAGAGCTGATGGGCGAGCTCGTTGCTTGCCGGGGCCCAGTCCTGGCCGGGGGAGGGGGCGAGGCTGGTGGCGCCCACCGCGTGCTTGACGACGGCAACGCGCGGGTAGCCCAGGGTGTCGGCGATGTCCTTGCCGGCGCTCAGCTCCGGCCCGAAGGCGCTGCCCGTGTAGAGCACGTTCACCAGCTCCGTGGGCGCCTGCATGTCGTTCCAGCTGGGGTAGAGGACGGAGGAGTTCGGTCCCCAGAACTTCACCTTCGTCTGCGCGCCAGCGTACGCCGCCAGGGGCCCCGTCAGCTGGGAAGAGGTGGCCGCGTAGCCGACCATGTTCGACTGGCCAGCGAAGATGAACACCGGGATCTCCGCCCCCGCGTCGGTGGGAACGGCGGCTCCCAGCAGGGTGGACAGGAAGGCGACGGCAGCACGCATCGGAGTGGCTGGCTTCATGGTCGGACGTCCTCGTTGGAGCAAGGCTGGACACCGGAGGGCTCATCCCTCCGCGTCAGCATGCGGGCGTCCGTGTAGCTGGACCGGCCGGGTGAGGCTGTGAGCGGCTTCTCTCGGAAGCAGTGAGCGCGTTCACAGACAGGGGCCGAGCGGGCGCTGGCCCCTCGAGTCGCCTGGGCGGTACCTCATGTTACCGCGCTTCATTCCCCTTCCAGGTCTCGTTTCAGCTTCGAGAGCAGGTCCACCGCCGCGGTGGCGTACGAGGAGATCCACCGGTCGTGGATCTCCTTGAAGGGGGCCGCGTTCAGGTAGTTCCACCGCTTGCGCCCCTCGCGCACGGGGATGATCAGCTCCGCCTTCTCGAGCACCCCCAGGTGCTGCATCACCGTGCAGCGGTCCAGGGCCGCCTCGAAGTGCTCGCACAATTCCCCGGTGGTGCGCGGCCCTTCCTTCAGGAGATCCAGGATCTCCCGCCGCCGCGAGTCCGCCAGTGCCTTGAACAGGAGATCGTCCCGGGCCGCCCTTGACATGTTATAAATCTATAACATATCCATGGGTAGAACCCAAACGGAAGGCGAGCCCCATGGAGCCCAAGTTCCAGGTACAGCTGAAGATCCAGAAGCCGGTCGCGGAGGTCTTCGAAGCCGTCGTCAATCCCAAGAAGCTCAGCGGCTACTTCGTCCAGCAGGCGAGCGCGCCGCTGGTCGAGGGCACCACCGTCAAGTGGAGCTTCATGGAAGTGCCGGGCGAGTTCGATGTCATCGTCCGCCAGGTCATCAAGGACGAGCGCATCGTCTTCGAGTGGCCGGCCGACGACAGCTACAACACCCGGGTGGTGATGGTCTTCAAGCCGATCGATCCCAGGAACACGATGGTGCAGATCAGCGAGTCCGGCTGGAAGGCTGACGACAAGGGGATCGAGGCCTCATACGGCAACGCCGGCGGGTGGATGCACATGATGATGTGCCTCAAGGCCTACCTCGAGCACGGCATCAACCTCCGCGCCGGCGGGGCCTTCTGAGTGAGCAACTGGTATGACAAGCATACCAGTCGGTGGCGGTCTCGCCCGACATGGGCCCCTCCACGGCACGATGACTGGTGCGTGTCCGGAGCTCAGGGCCGGGCGGTGTCACCCGCGCCCTCGCTCGCGGGGCGGCAGTGCGGGATGTAGTTCTTCAGGTATCCCTCGACGTCGCTCTTGCTTCCGCCCAGCTCGAAGTAGCGGGGCAGGAGCGCGTGGAAGCTGGCGCAGTCCCCTGCGTTCGCGGCCTCGAGGCCGGAGCGGGTGAGCAGGCCGCCGAGGTAGGGCTTGAGCTCGCGCGTCTGGCCGCACTTCGCATCCAGCTCGAGGAACATCTCGCGCGCCGCCTTGTAGCCCTGGGTGATGAGGCGCCGGTTCATCTCCTGGCTGTAGCCCGCGAGGATGCCGGACTTGTCGCAGGTGGCCAGGTGCGCGTTGTACTGCGTCCCCGCGTTGTCATAGTGGTTGGAGCCGACTCCCAGCGCGGTCTTGATCTTGTTGCTGATGTACTTGAAGTGGTCCGAGGTGGGGTGGCGATCCAGGAACTGCTGCCACCGGGCGACGGCCTGCTCCACCTGGCCTCGGAGCATGTACGCGTCCCCGTATAGCTCGAGAGCCCGCCGCGTGCGGAACTCCCGCTGTCGGGGCAGGCTGGCCTCTGCCTCCTCGAGCGCCTGATCCAGCATGCGGAACCCGTCCTTCATGGCGGAGGGAGCCTGGTCGGCGAGAGTGGGCCCCATGTGGAACACGGGATCGCCATCCCGGAACTTCCCCATCAGGATGAACTCCGCCACGCCCAGGGCCGCCTCGTCGTCGTAGGAGAGCGTGCGGTGCCGCGCCAGCCTCAGCCGCTCCTCATCCTCGGGCTGGAGCTTCAGATCCGTACTGCCGATGTACGCCGCGCCATCGATGACGTTGTGGAAGCGGCGGAAGTGCTCGGCGCTCTCACGGATGTAGGCCAGCGCCTGCTCGCGCCAGCCCTGCAACAGGGCCAGCGCCTGCTTCTCGTGCCCGGGCAGGACGACGTGGGGGGACTGCTTCGCCAGGTGCTTCACCCGGAGGGTATGGAGCAGGTACTGCATGCGGACCTGCCGGTAGCCCAGGCGCATGGCGGACGCCCTCTCGTCTGCGTCGGGAGGAAGGGGCGCCTCGAGGAACTCCTCGGCCCGCCGTCCGAGCGCCTCGTACACCTCGGAGAGGGTGTCGGCCCGCTTCACCTCCGAGGCCTTGAGCCGCTCGAGGATCTGTTCGTGGCGCTCGCGCGCGAGCAGGAACGCGGGCGCCTTGCTGACCACCGCGGCCAGCTGCTTGCTGGCCTCCTGGAGCTTGCCCTGGTCCGCCAGATCGATGCCCTTGGAGTAGCTCAGGAGCGTGTCCAGGTCCGGGGCCCGGCTCCGGAGCCGGGGAGTTCCGCTGAGCTTGAGCTGCAGGCCCGCCACGAACCTGCTCACCAGCTGCTGCTGCAGATCGAAGAGCTTGTTCTTCAGGCCGGTGACCTGCTCGCCGACGATGACGCCGCCGGTCTTGTTCTCGACGAGCCGGATGTCGATGCGTAGCTGGGGCTCCATGGCCAGGAACGAGCCGGCCACCGTGTACTGCGCGCCCACCAGCTGGCCGATGCGCACCGACGTCTTCGGATCGAAGTACTTGCTCCGCTGGAGCTTCTGCTCGTCGATGATCTGCTGGAGCTTCTCGCGCTCGACGAGCTGGAGCTCCTGCACGGAGGACAGGTCCGTCACCATCATGTCCGCGAAGCCCTTCTGCAGCACGTCGAGCGAGGCGTCGCCGGTGTTGTTGTCGAAGTAGAGGACGGCGACGACGCGCTTGGCGGCGGTGCTCTCCGCGTGGGCGGTCAGCGCGGGGACGAGCAGGCTCCACAGGGCGAGAGCCAGCAGGCGGGACTTGGGGACCATGGGTCCATTAGAGCCCAATCCCCAGCGTCGGAACATCCTCCCGGAGGCAGTCCCTCCGGGAGGAGTCCGGGTTCATCACGGCAGGGAGAGGTCGAGGCTCACCCGGACGCCGAACTGGCACGAGGCCGAGTTGCCCGAGCCGTCCTTGGCGGTGCACGTGACGGGCGTCAGGCCCGGGATGAAGAGGGAGCCGGGCGGGTGGCTGCAGGTGACCTGCGCCGGGCCGCACGTGTCGCTGGCCGACACGTGGAAGTCGACGGCGATGCTGATCTGTCCGAGGCTGATGGAGGCATCCACGGAGATGGGGCAGCTGATGACCGGCGGCGTGGTGTCGCCGCGCACCGTGACGTTGAAGGCGCAGGAGGCGGTGTTCTCCGAGCCGTCCGTCGCGGAGCACGTGACGGCCGTCTGGCCCACGGGGAAGGTGGCGCCCGAGTCATGCGAGCAGGTGACGGGGGCCTCGCCGCAGTTGTCCGCCGCCGACGCCTGGAAGTAGACCGCCGTGCCGTTCGGAGAGCAGCTCTCGATCGTCTGCGAGGCGGAGCAGCTCACGGTGGGCTTCGTGGTGTCCACCACGGTGACGGCGCCCACGCACTGCGCGCTGTCCTCGCCGTCGTTGGCCGTCAACGTGACGTAGTGGCTGCCCAGGCCGAAGGGCCCGGCGGGCGACTCGGAGACGGAGAGCGGACCGGGCTGGCCGTCCGGATCATGGCTGCCGTTGTTCACGCTGGCGCTGGCCTGGCACTGGGCGTCGGCGCTGACGGTGATGTTCTGGCAGATGGCCACGGGCGGCTCGTTCTCCGGGGGCGGGGGAGGGGGCGAGCACGAGAAGTCACCCGCGACGTTGGAGCGGAAGGTGTTGAGCCGAGGCTTCTGCCAGTGGCTCACCGGGTGGGCGGGGATGCTGCCGTCCTCGTTCACGTTGGTGACGGAGTAGGCGTGCTGGTTCCAGATGCGGCGCGTGTGAGCCCAGCCCTCCTGCGTGTCGTGGTACACGCGGATGCCGTGGTACGGCGGGTAGGCCAGATCGTTGGTCGCCACGATCAGATCCGCCGCGAAGTCTCCGTCCACGTCCGCGATGACCGGGTTCTCGTGCGTGGTGCCCGAGCTGTGCCGCGTCTGGAAGCGCACCGCGCCCGTGGCGCCGTTGTAGATGCGCAGCGACACCTCGTCCGCGAACACCAGCTCCATGTTCCCGTCGTCCTCGAAGTCGAACGCGGTGGCGCCGGACTTGCCGGAACTCCAGTCCTGGATGGGGCTGCTCCACTTCACGCTGCCGTCGCTCTCCAGCACGCTGAAGGCGTTGTCGCCCACCACGCCGATCTCCGGCAGGCCGTCATGGTCCACATCCGCCAGGGTGGGGCCGCCGCCACAGCCGTTCGAGCAGCCACCCGGGATGTCCTTGGTCCACAGCAGCGCGCAGTTGTCATCGAGCAGGCTCACCTTGCCGTGGCCGGCCACGACGATCTCGCCCTTGGTGTCGCCGTCGAAGTTGCCCACCGCCGACAGGCCCGACTCGATGGTCGTGTTGGCGCACTTCAGGCTGCCATCGGCCCTGTACACCGAGCGGCCGTTGATGACTTCCTGCGTGCCGTCGCCGTCGATGTCGGCCGCGAACGACACCGGGCCCGTGTACTGCGCGCCGCCCATCCCGTCCGTGCCCACCCACTTCAGCGCCCCCGTGTTGCTGTACACGCGGTTGC
Organism: Hyalangium gracile; assembly: GCF_020103725.1. NCBI lineage: Bacteria > Pseudomonadati > Myxococcota > Myxococcia > Myxococcales > Archangiaceae > Hyalangium > Hyalangium gracile. The sequence goes on from NZ_JAHXBG010000024.1 coordinate 87,899, forward strand.
CGTCGAGGATCTCCACCGTGCCGTCGCCGTCCAGATCCGCCAGCGAGGGGCCGCCCCACTCGTTGTAGTCGAACGCGTCCTCGGCCGATCGGAACTTGAAGGTGCCGTCGTTCTCGTAGCAGATGATGCCGCGCCCGTTGGACGGGATGCCGCAGATCTCCACCTTCCCATCGCCGTCGATGTCTCCCAGCGCGATGCTCGCGGCGGCCTTGATGCGGTGGGCCGGATCCGTCACCGCCCACAGGTCGCGCCCGTCATCGCCGCTGATGGCGCGCAGCACGCCCTCCCTCCAGTCCACGTCATCCTCGGGCACGTCCCGGAAGGAGCTGAAGATGACGTCGGGGGTGCCGTCCTGGTTCACGTCGGCCACCGCTGGCGTCATCATCACCTGGTTGAACTCGGGCAGGGTGGAGCTGCCGGTCCATGCCCACTGCAGCGCGGGCTCGAAGTGAGGGACGAAGGGGGGGCGGTCCTCGCACTCCTCCTGGAGGTTCCGCGCCGCTCGCGCCTTCGCCGCGTCCTCCGCGCTCGTGGTGTCGCACGCGCCGCCGAAGGCCAGCGCTGCCAGCGCCGCGACGAGCCGCTTCTTGTGGATGCCACGTCCGTACGCCATGTCGCATCTCCTCCGCTCTGGGGGTGAGCCCGCAGACCCGACTCGGACTGATTTGCGTCAGACCGTTTTTTCGGGATCTCCGTGGAGGAAGGTGTCCGCGTACTTCAAGAGCCCGGCAATTTTCCCCGCTGCGCGCCGTGGATGCCGCCAGTGTATGGAGGTTGCCTCCACGCACGGCGTGACCAGCCGTCACGCTCGCCGAGGTGCTCGGGTCGTCACTCCTTGCCCGAGCCCTTCGGCGGGCCCTCGCTGCCCAGCGGCGACAGCTTTCCGGACAGCGCGCCGGCCTGCTCGTGCGGCATCAAGTCCCTGGGCGAGCGGTAGTACTGCATCGGCGAGTAGTGCAGGAAGTTCGACACGCGGCTGGTGTACAGGCACGCGTACTGCTCCACCTGGTACCCGAAGCGGCTGTTCTCGTTGCCTTCCTTGAACAGCAGCCCCCAGTACGGGTTGAAGCCTTCCTCCACGTCCCGCTCCAGCGTGTCGGCGATCCCCATCGACTCCTTCAGCGCGCGGCGCACCACGTCCAGCTCCGACTTCAGCTGCCGCCGCGCCTCCTCCTCGCGCGCTCGCTCCTCCGGGCTCAGCGTGTCGCGCTCCAGCCGCCGCTCCAGCGTATTGAGCGCCGTCTTGATGGCGTTCACCTCGTCATCCAGCCGCGCCCGGGTGATCTCGATCTCCGACAGCCGGGAGATCTCCTCCCGCCGCGCGTCGGTGTAGGTGATCTCGTCCTCGATCTCCTGGACGATCATGCACGTGCGCCACAGCGAGGACTTCTTCGACTTGAGGATGTCGCCGTAGATGTGATCGCCCACGTAGAGGATGTTCTCGCCCCGGTGGCCGGTGAGCTCCTCGAACTGCGCCAGGTTGCCGCCCGAGTACACCTTGCCGCGCTCCAGCGTCTTCGCCTCGCCCACCACGCGCCCTTCCTCGGTGGAGCTGTCCAGCTCCAGGAACGGCCGCTGCTCGCCGAAGAAGCCCGGCTTGCCCGCCGCCGTGACGACGAAGTCGAAGTAGTTGCGCCAGCTCGGGTACTCCGGCAGCTGCCCGTCCAGCAGGTAGCTCATCACCGCCTTCGTGTAGTCCCACGCCGAGTTCGTCAGCAGGAACAGCCGCTTGCCCCCCGAGCGCAGCTTGTGCAGCGTGGGCCCCAGCTCCGGATCCTGGAAGATGTAGCGGGACAGATCCTTGCGCACCTCGCGCTTGAGCGAGTTGTCCCGGTGCACCGTGTCGATCGCCTCGCGGATGTTGTCGTACAGCTTGCCGTAGTCCACCCGCTCGCCCAGCGACTCCAGCAGCTCGATGATGCCGGCGAACAGGCACGTCTCCGGCAGCGCGAACAGCGTGTCGTTCCACGCGAACCGCGGATCCTTGGGGCGCACCAGCTTGTGGCGGTACAGCTCCCGGCGCACCTCCGTCTTGAGCGGCCGCAGCCCGTGCCACCCGCGCCCCACGTGCCCGAAGCGGTCCATCTTCAGGATGTTGCCGTGCAGGCGGTCCACCGCCAGCCCGCGCATCACGAAGTGGTGATCGTAGAGCAGGTGGCCGATGACCGGGTTGTAGCCGTACTGGCCCACCAGCCTCGCCAGCGTCATGTCGAACGAGAGCTGCTCGAGCCGCCGCATGTGGTAGATGGCCAGCGTGTAGTCCATGTCGAAGCCGATCAGCTCCACCGTGGACATCCGCAGGTTGCGGTTGACGAACACGTCCCGCGCCCTGGGCGTATCCGGGCGCTCGCGGGGGGCGCTGAGCAGGCGGGAGAGCTCGCCGTTTGTCAGGAGCTCCTGGGCGCGGCGGGCCGCTTCTTCGGCGCGGGCTCGGTTCAGCGAGGAGCGGAAGCTGCCGTGGAGGAGATCCTCCGGCGTGGGTCCGCCGGGGATGGGGGCGTTCGGGGGTACAGTGGGTGCCAAGCGATCCAGGGTCATAACACGCGCCCCGCGCCCGAGCACTCACACGGCGCGTCCTCCTTGCGGGTATCCGAGGGAGCGTGGCACGCTCCGGGGTGCGATGCGGTCGCCAGCCAGACGCCAGCCCTCGGACGCCGAGATCCACGCGCGGCTGTCCGCCCGAATCGAAGCCCTGGAGGACCGGGTGCGTCGGCTGGAGTCGCACGTCCGTCGCGCCGTGTCCTCCGGCCAGGTCCGCTCCAAGGCCAGCACTCCAGCCAGGCAGGCACGCTCGCGGAAGCCTCGGCCGCGCTGCCCCGGCTGCACGCTGGAGCTGCCTCGCGGCCGGCGCGGTGAGACGTGCGTCTGGTGTGGCTTCCACTTCTCCGCCGTCCGACGACGGGCAGGCAAGGGATGACGGGCTCCAACTACCGGCTCACCGGGCAGATCGAGGCGGGAGACCTGGCGGAGCTCTACAAGGCCTCGCAGGATTCCGGCGACGACGTGGTGGTGAAGCTGTTCCACGCCAAGACGTCGGACCCGGCCTACGCGCGCGCGCTGGCGGAGACGTCCCGGGTGCTCAACCCGCTGCCCCACCGGGGCATCGTCCACTACGTGGACATCGGCTTCGTGAAGCAGCGGCTCGCCGTGGTCCGCGAGCACGTGGATGGCCACACGCTCGGCACCGCGCTCCAGCGGCTCCACACCAAGGAGGTCCTCCTCCCGTCGGCGCTGGCGCTCTACCTCATCATCCAGCTGGCCGAGACGGTGCAGAAGGCGCACGACGCTGGAGTCATCCACGGCGCCATCACCCCCGGCAACCTGCTGCTGTCCCGCGAGGGGCTGCCGGGCATCTGCGACTTTGGCGCGCTCCGGGCGCTGATGGCGGTGCCGGAGCTCAAGCGCAGCTTCGCCACCCGGGGCCGCAGCGCCTACCGCGCCCCCGAGGTGGGCCGTGGGGATGAGCCGAGCGTCGTCTCGGACGTCTACTCCCTGGGCGCCATCGCCTACGAGCTGCTCACGCTGCGCGAGGCCGTGGTCTCCGGCGGCGCCACCATCAGCACCCGCAGCGGAGGCCTGCCGCCCCCCAGCCGCCTGGACCGGCGCATCAACGCGCGGCTGGATCCCCTCATCCTGCGCGCGGTGGAGCCGCTGCCCAGCCGGCGCTACCGCTCGGCGGGGGACTTCGCCTCGGCGCTGCGCAACTTCTTCTCCGCCAGCGGCGGCATGCCCGGCCAGGAGGATCTGCGCCGCTTCGTCCGCGAGCTCGTGCCCAACGAGGTGAACCTGACCTCCCTGGGCCCCGTGCCGTTCTCCGAGTCCTTCCGGCTCACGCCCGTCACCGGGGCGGAGATCGCCGATGTGCGCGCCGAGCCCCTGGAGGCCTCGGTGGTGGCGCGTCCCTCGTTCAGCCGCTCGCTGCGCGAGGACGAGGCGATGGCGGAGACCACGGAGGCCGCCCCGGTCTTCGAGGAGTACAAGCCGGAGGACTGGGCACCGCGAGAGCCCACCCAGCTGGCCCCGCCCAAGGCCGAGCCCGTGCAGGAGCGCACCCGGCTGAGCCCGCCCCGGGACGAGCCCTCCGTGGAATACACCCCGGTCGACGCGCCCGGCGCCGAGCCCGTGCAGGAGCGCACCCGGCTGAGCCCGCCTCGGGACGAGCCGACGATGGAGCGCACCCAGGCAGTTGCGCCTCGGGATGAGCCCGCCCTGGACGCCACCCCCGTCAACCCGCCCCGGTCCGAGCCGTACTCCTCGCTGGAGCCCACCCGCGCCGGGCAGCAGGCACCCGTGGACGAGGGCGAGCACACCGAGCGGAGCGCCGTCGGGCCGATGGAGCAGGGCTGGGAGGCTCCGCCGGGCGCGGCGCCGCCCAGGGCTCGCAAGCAGCTCGTCCCGCAGGGAGGCGTCAGCTCCGGCAGGGAGGGCACCCACGTCGGTCGCAACCCCCGGTTCAAGTGGGTGGAGGACTTCTCCGACGAGAAGACGCGCCTGGCGGACGATCTCCAGGCCGAGTCTCCGCCGCCCGCCAAGGGCGGAACGAGCGCCCGGGCCGCGCTCCCGCCCGCGCCGCAGACATCTTCTCGCCCGCCGCCTTCGCTCGTACGCCCGCCGGCCGCGGAGGAGCCCCCTCAGCACGGCCACAAGGATCGGCCCGAGATCCCCATGCCGCCGCCCACGAGCGATGACATCGCCGCGGCGGGGGGAGGCAAGCGCCTCTTCACGGAGGAGCGCAACCTCCTGGCCCTGACGCGCCGGCGGCAGCGGGCCCTGGGAATGGCCGCCGCCATCGCGGTGGTGGGCCTCTTCGCATTCCTGCTCGCCGTGTGGCAGTTCGACGGGCCTCCGCCGCAGCAGCCGAAGGCAGCGGAGCCTCCGGAGGATCCCCGCGCGTCCGCCATCACCGGCGCGGTGGAGCAGTACGGCACGCCCCGCCCCAAGCCCGAGTCTCCCAAGCCCGAGGCCAGCGCGCCGGGCGAGCGGGAGGAGGGGGTGGAGGCGCCCAAGCCGGATGCCAACTCCGCCTTCATCACCCTGAAGACCAACGTGCCGGCGCGCGTCTTCATCGATGGGGTGCTGCAGCGCAAGCGGACGCCGCTGGTGAAGTACCCGGTGAAGCCCGGCAACCGGAGCTTCGTGCTGGAGTCCATCGGGACGAAGGAGCAGGTTCCCTTCAACCTGCGCCTGGAGCGCGGCAAGCACCACGTCGTCGAAGAGGTCTTCAAGTCCCCCCCGAGGCGCTAAAGCATGGAGCGGACCCGCGTCTACGTCGTCGAGGATCAACCCCAGCTGCTCAAGAACCTGGTGAAGGTGCTGGGGACGTTTCCGGAGCTGGAGGTGGTGGGCACCTCGCAGGATGGCGAGGAGGCCGTGGAGGACATCCTCCGGGTGCGGCCCCAGCTCGTCCTGCTGGATCTGGAGCTGCCCGGCATCAACGGCATCCAGGTGACGCAGCGGGTGAAGCGCCGGGCCCCCGAGGTGGAGATCCTCATCCTCACCTCGTTCGAGGATGAACAGAAGGTGTACGAGGCCATCCAGGCGGGGGCCTCGGGCTACCTGGTGAAGCGGGTGGGGCCGGAGAAGATCCGCTCCGGCATCCAGGAGGTGATGGAGGGCGGCACGGTGCTCGAGCCCATCATCGCCCGCAGGTTCTGGAACTACTTCCAGTCCATTCAGGCGAAACCGCCGGACAAGAAGGACAACCCCTGGGGGCTCACCCCTACCGAGTACGAGGTGCTGCGCTACGTGGCCAAGGGGCTGTCCAACGCCGAGGTGGGGCAGGTGATGACGATGGAGCGGCGCACGGTGCGCACCCACCTGTCCCATATCTATCGGAAGATGGGCGTCAACTCGCACGTGGAGGCCGTAGTGTTGGCCCTGCGCGCGGGCATCGTGGAGCTGTAGCGAAGCCGCTCCCCTCCTTATATAGGGGGGATCATGCCCAAGGCTCCTCCGCGTCCCCCAGCTCCCAAGGCGGATCCCGCTCTCCAGTCCCTGCTCGAGGTCTACGAGGCCACGCTGTCCAACGGCCTGCGCGTGCGGCTGCTGCCCAACCGGCAGACCCCCGTGGTGAGCCTCTACACCTTCTTCCAGGTCGGCTCGCGCAACGAGCGCCCCGGCATCACCGGCATCAGCCACCTGTTCGAGCACATGATGTTCAACGGGGCCAAGAAGTACGGCCCCAAGGAGTTCGACCGGGTGCTCGAGTCGAACGGCGGCCGCTCCAACGCGTACACCTCCAATGACATGACGGTGTACTACGACGACTTCTCCTCGGACGCGCTGGAGACGGTGCTGGATCTGGAGTCGGACCGGATGCGCTCGCTGCGCATCTCGGACGCCACGCTGGCCAGCGAGCGCGAGGTGGTGAAGGAGGAGCGCCGCGTCCGCGTGGACAACGAGATCACCGGCATGCTGGACGAGGAGCTGGGCACGCTCGTCTACAAGGCCCACCCGTACCGCTGGCCCGTCATCGGCTGGATGGCCGACATCGAGAACATCTCCCGCCACGACTGCGAGGACTACTTCCGCACGTACTACGCGCCCAACAACGCGGTGCTGTACGTGTCCGGTGACATCGATCCGAAGAAGACGCTGGCGCTCATCCGCCGCTACTACGGGGACATCCCCAAGGGCCCCAAGCCGCTGCCGGTGATCGACGCCGAGCCGTCCCAGAAGGGCGAGCGGCGCGCCGCGCTCCGCCACCCGGCGCAGTCACCCTCGCTGATGCTCGGCTTCCGCGGCCCGCGCGCCACCGAGCAGGACACCCTGGTGCTGGACGTCATCCAGTACGCGCTGAACAAGGGGGAGGGGAGCCGGCTGGTGAAGGGGCTCGTCTACGAGCAGCAGATCGCCGTGTCCGTGATGTTCGACTGGGGCTGGCGCATCGATCCGGGCACGCTCGTGTTCTACCTGGAGCTCAAGCCGGACTCGGATCCCCAGAAGGCCGAGGCCGCCCTCTACGCCGAGCTGGAGAAGGTGGCGCGAGACGGCCTCACCGAGCGCGAGCTGCAGAAGGCCAAGAACAACCTGCGCGCCGATCAGCTCCGCGAGCTGGGCACCAACAGCGGCCGCGCCCACGCGGTGGGCCACTACGAGGCGCTGCTGGGCTCGTGGCGCGAGCTGCTCACCCTGCCTGACCGCTACGCCTCCATCACCAACGAGCAGGTGAAGGCCACCGCGGCCAGGTACTTCGCGCCCGAGCGGCGCTCCGTGGTGACGCTGCTCCCCGAGTCCGAGCCCCAGTCCGAGTCCGACACCGCCGCCGCCTGAGCAGCCCTGAGCTTCCAAGGAAACCCGATGGCCACCCGAGCCCGATCCCGAGCCACCCCGAAGCAGGAGAAGACGGCGGCCTCCCGCCCGCTCAAGCTCCCCGCAGTCACCGAGAGCACCACCTCCAGCGGCCTGACGGTGCTCGCCGCCGAGCGCGGCCCGCTGCCGCTCGTCTCCGCGCGCCTGGTGCTGCGCGCCGGCAGCGCCACGGACCCGAAGGACAAGTTCGGCCTGGCCGACTTCACCGTGCGCCTGCTGCGGCGTGGCACCGCCCGCATGAGCGCCGACGAGCTCGACGAGGCCATCGAGTTCGTGGGCGCCAGCGTCTCCGGCGGCGTGAGCGAGGATCTGATGTCGCTCTACGTCACCACGCCCGCCGAGCACTTCCCGGCCATGCTCTCCGTGCTGGGGCAGCTGGTGCGCGAGCCCACCTTCCCCGAGAAGGAGGTGGAGCTGGCCCGGGACCGCGCGCTGGCGCAGTTCGCCAACGATCTGGACGATCCGGGCACCGTGGCGGACCGGGCCTTCACCCGCGCGCTGTGGGGAGACCATCCCTACGGGCATGACGTGGGGGGCTCGGCCCCGCACGTGCGCACCTTCACGCGGGAGGACGTGGAGCGCTTCTACCGCCAGCGCATCGGCCCCAAGGGCGCCCTGCTGGTGGTGGTGGGCGCGGTGAAGCCTGAGCTGGTGGCCGCCGAGGCCGAGAAGGCCTTCGCCGGCTGGACGCAGCCCGAGCAGCTCGAGCCCGAGGCGGCTCCGGCCGTGGAGGGCGTGGCGCAGGCGGGGAAGATCCTCATCGTGGACAAGCCGGACCAGACGCAGTCCCAGGTCCGCATCGGCGGGCCGGGCTACCGCCTGGGCCACCCGGACTACTTCCCGGCCACGGCGATGAACATCGCCCTGGGCGGAGGCTTCACCTCCCGGCTCGTCAACGAGATCCGCGTGGAGCGCGGCCTGTCCTACGGCGTGGGCAGCTACTTCGACGCCATGAACGCCGGCGGCGCCTTCGCGATCACCACCTTCACCAAGACGGCCTCCACGCGGGAGATCATCGACGTGGCGCTCGGCGAGGTGGCCAAGGTCCGCAAGGGCGGCATCACGCCTCGCGAGCTCAAGTCGGCGCAGACGTACCTGGCCGGCCTCTACCCGCTGCGCACGGAGACCAATGACTCCGTCGCCTCCATCCTGGCGGACATCCGCGTACACGGGCTGGGGGAGGACTGGGTGGAGAAGTTCCGGGATCGGCTGCGCGCGGTGACGCCCAAGCAGGCCAGGGAGGCCGCCGCGAAGTACCTCTTCCCCAAGCCCCCGGCCATCGTGGTGCTCGGCAAGGCCTCCGAGGTGCGGAAGCAGCTCAAGGGCCTGGGCCCCATCTCCGTGGCGTCGGTGTCGGAGTACGAGTGACCGAGCTCCGCGTTCTCCACGAGGGCGCGGGGCTGCTCGTGGTGGCCAAGCCCGCCGGGGTGCTCGTCATCCCCGGGCGCGGCGAGGGTGAGCCTTCCCTGCGCGAGCTGCTCGAGGAGCAGCTGCGCCGCAAGGTCTTCGTGGTGCACCGGCTGGATCGCGACACCTCCGGGGTGCTCGTCTTCGCGCTGGATGCCGAGCGGCACCGCGCGCTCTCCCAGGCCTTCGAAGGGGGCCAGGTGCGCAAGCGCTACCGGGCCCTGGTGGAGGGCAGGGTGGATGCGCCCCAAATGGTGGACGCGGCGCTGGTGCCCGCGCGCAAGGGGCGCATGCGAGTGGCCCGGCCAGGAGAGCAGGGCAAGCCGTCGCGCACGCGCGTGAGGCCGGTGGAGACCTTCGAGCGGGCCTCGCTCGTGGAGGCCGAGCCGCTCACCGGCCGCACCCATCAGATCCGCGTCCACCTGCTGTCCCTGGGGCACCCGCTGCTGGTGGATCACCAGTACGGCCGCTCCGAGCCGCTGACGGAGAAGGAGCTCGGCGGCACCTCCGACACGGTGGTGTTGGCCAGGACTCCCCTCCACGCGGCAAGGCTCGAGTGGCCCGCGCTCCCCGGAGTGGAGCCTCGCGCATTCGATGCGCCGCTGCCCGAGGACATGGGCTGTGCGCTGCAACTGCTGCGCGGCATGTCTCAGCGCTGAGCTCCGACGTGTCAAAAGCCGGGGCGACGCGTCGGCGACACACGTCGAAATGGCCGGATCCTCGACGCTTCCCCGCCGCTTCGCTCGGAGACGCGCGTCGCCTCGTGACAGGAAGGGCCGGGCACGTGTCTTGCTATCGCCACGGCCTGTGTTGAATCCCGGGTGTTGTGGGATGCCTGTTTCCGCCTGCTTGTGTCGACTGTCAGAGGCAGAGTGTATGAAGTGAAAGAAGTTGATTGCGGATTTTTCTATATAGGCTAAACAGTCTGTGCGGCAGAGGGGGCGACCATGGTGGGGAGGATCAACGGCGATCCAGCGGAACGGTCGGCGCTCAATAAGACCGCAAACGAGGAAATCCTCGCGACCGTTGCCTCGGCAGCGCAGACCTACAACGTGACCTTCGAGATCACCTTGCCAGTTGACGAGACACCCTGCACTCTCTCGAACGCGGATTCTGCGGGAAAAGGAACCATCCCTGCTTTCAGGGTGAATCTCCTGCCTCTCTCTTCGTCTTCACGCCTGTACCCAACCCCACGCTGAAGCTTCACCTGGTCTTCACCGCTCGTCGTATTCGCACATCTGCTGTTTTCACCTACACGAGAATTTAACAGCATTTGAGAATTTCCCCCTCAAGGGAGGAGTGCAATGCAGCAACTCAGTCGTAGTTGGAAAGGAATGATGGCGGCAGGGCTCCTGGCCTGGACCGCTGCCTGTGGAGGCGCCTCGCAAGACGCGACTCAGGGCAACGGGCAGGGCGCGGCGCTCACCGGCGCGACCTCGGTTCCGGGCACTCCGCCCGCGGGCTACGAGGGCTCGGCGCTGCAGAAGCAGGCCGCTGCCACCGCTCTGGCCACCACCCCGCTGGCTCCGATCGTCACCGAGTCCGGCTTCATCTCGCTGTCGCTGGACGGAGTTGGCACCAACGGCTCCTCCGGCATCGTACAGGTCAACAAGCCCGCGGGCGCGACGGTGAAGGCCGCGTACCTGGCGGCCGCCAGCACCGGTTTCTCCAACTACTCCATCCCGAACGGCGGCGTGAAGATCGACGGCCAGTCGGTGAACTGGGGTCGCTCCATCCAGAGCGGCATCTCCTCGTACAACCACTGGGCGGACGTCACCTCGCTGGTGGCCAGCAAGATCAACTCGGCCCCCGCCGGCCGCGTGAACTTCACCGTCACCGAGACGCAGAGCTACAGCGTGGACGGTGAGATCCTCGCGGTGGTGTTCAACAACCCGGCCGCGACGACAGTCAACACGGTCATCCTGCTGTTCGGCGCCCAGAGCACCGGCGGCGACACCTTCCGCATCGGCCTGGCCGAGCCCATCAACAAGGCCGACCCGAACCTGGGCCTGGATCTCTCCCTGGGTATCTCCTTCGGCTACCAGGACGGCTCTTCCTCCGAGCGCCAGGTCAGCATCATCGACGTCAACGGCTCGCGGCTGACCTCGCAGGCCGGTGGCCAGGATGACGGCGCCTCCGAGGACGGCGCGCTGATCACCGTGGGCGGCCTGGACGACTCCAACGCCAACCCGAACCCGAACGCCGGTGGCCCGGGCTTCCGCGGGGATGACGAGCTCTATGATCTGCGTCCGTTCGTCGCCAACGGCGCCACGCAGATCACCATCGCCACGCGCAACCCCTCCAACGACGACAACATCTTCTTCGGCGCGCTGTCGCTGACCTCCGCCGCGGCCATCATCGGCGAGGGCATCGTCCTCGGCCCCACGACGTCCACGGGCCCGGTGGGCAGCAGCCACACCGTGACGGCCACCCTGCAGGATGACAACGGCAACCCGCTGCTCAACCGCACGGTGACCTTCCGCGTGCGCACCGGCCCCAACGCCAACGTCACCGGCACCGCCGTGACGAACGCCCAGGGCAAGGCCACCTTCACCTACACCGGCAACGGCGGGGTGGGCCGCGACGACATCCAGGCCTCCTTCGTGAGGTCCAACGGCCAGACGGCGACGTCGAACTCCGCGTTCCGTGACTGGACCGCGGCGAACCGCCCGCCGACTGCCTCCTGCGGCAACCTGGTCCTCGAGGCCGACCTGACCTGCGGCGCCACCGGCTCCATCAACAACGGCTCGTCCGATCCGGACGGTGACCAGTTCAACTGCACCCAGTCTCCCGCGGGCCCGTACGGCCCGGGCACCACGACCGTCACCCTGACGTGCACGGACTCCAAGGGTGCCTCCGCGAGCTGCTCCGCCACCGTGCAGGTGGTGGACAACACCGGCCCGTCGATCGTCTGCCCGAGCAACAAGGTGGCCGAGTGCGTGGACAACGCCGCGTTCGTGGACGCGGGCCTGGCCACCGCCAGGGACAACTGCGGTGAGGCCAACGTGAGCAGCCCGCCCCCGGCGAGCTACCCGCTGGGCGTCACCCCCGTGGTGCACACCGCGACCGACTCCTCGTACAACACGGCCAGCTGCACCAGCCTGGTCACCGTTCAGGACACCCAGGCTCCCGCCATCGTCCTGCGCGGCGAGGGCACCATCGCCCTGGAGTGCCGCGCGGCCTTCACGGATCCGGGCGCCGTGTCCAACGACGTGTGCGTCGGCGGCGCGTCGACCATCACCACGGCCGGCTCCGTCAACACGGGCGCCCCGGGCACCTACGCGCTGACCTACACGGCGACGGATCCGTCGGGTAACGCCTCGTCCGTCTCGCGCGCGGTCATCGTCGAGGACACCCAGGCTCCCACCATCACGCTGAACGGCGGGGCCTACATCGACGTGGAGTGCAACGGCGACTTCGAGGATCCGGGCGCCGTGGCCAACGACGCGTGCCAGGGTGCGCTGCCCGTCACCATCTCCGGTGGCATCGACTCGACCCAGTCCGGCACCTACGTCATCACCTACAGCGCGGCTGACTCCGCGGGCAACGCCGTCAGCGTGACCCGTAACGTCACCGTGGGTCCGTGCGAGACCTGCATCGAGATCAACCTGAGCGACTACAACCTGTTCCTGCTCGGGGACTACAACGGTGGCCACGACGTGGTGGGCAAGGTGGCGGCCGGCGGCAACATCACCATGGATAACTTCGCGGTGGGCTCGGGCCTGGCGGCCAGCGACACGGCCAACGTGCTGGTGGCCGGTGGCAACCTGTCCCTCAACCGCGGCGCGGTCTTCGGTGATGCTCGCTACGGCGGCAGCTTCAGCACCAACCCGTCCGTCATCTTCCCGCGTGGCGGCGCGGCTCAGGGCACGCCGATCGACTTCGCGGCCAAGGCCGCCGAGCTGCAGGCGCTGTCCGCGCAGCTGGCCAGCCTGCCGGTGAATGGCACCACCACGAAGTACAACTGGGGTGGCATCTACCTGAAGGGCACCGACGCGAGCGTGAACGTGGTCAGCGTCCAGGCGAGCGACTTCAACGGCGCCAAGCTGCTGGACATCAACGCTCCGGCCGGCTCGCTGATGGTGGTCAACATCTACGGCGCCTCCGCCACGTTCGGTGGCTTCGGCACCCAGTTCAGCGGCGGCGTCAACCAGACCGGCGTCGTGTACAACTTCGTCGGGACCACCAGCATCAGCGCTCAGGGCTTCGGCTTCTGGGGCACGGTGCTGGCGCCGAGCGCGGACGTCACGTTCCACAACGGCAGCTGGGACGGCGGCTTCTACGCCAAGTCCTTCACGGGCAACGCCGAGGGTCACATCAACCCGCTCGGCGACCACAGCATCTGCCCGCCGACGTCGGACTACAACTACTGAGCCGGTGGGGGCTCGGGCCACCGGGCTCCCTCCGCTCCTGAGTCAGGAGCTGCCTCCTGACTCCACCCGCCGGGCCTGAGCACGCCTCGGGCCGGCGGGAAGAGGGCTCCAGCACTCCGGTGCTGGGGCCTTCTTGCGTTTCAGGCAGTCCCCCCGGCACACACTTCCACCTAGAAAGCCCCACTACCCGACAGCCCCGCTCTTCGTGAATACCTTGCGCTCGATTCCGACCTGACGGTAAAGGTGCACCCCCACGAAATTCTTTCCGGCCGACGCGCCGTCGGGGGTGCCGGCCAATGGGGGCAACATGAGAAAGCAACAAGGGAAGTTCACGAAGGCAGCGCATGGCGCGAGGGCCCTGTCCCTCGCGGTGCTGGCTTCATGCGCGAGCGCGGTGGAGGAAGAGTCCCTGTCCCAGCAGCGCTCGGCGGTCTCCACGGCGGAGGCCTGCGAGGTGGTTCCGCCCTTCAATCCCAACTTCGAGCCGGAGCTGGAGTGGGAGTGGACGGGCAGCACCGTCCTGCCCAACCACAAGCAGGTGATGATGACGCCCATCGTCGCGGAGGTGAGCGGCGATGGCGTGCCGGACGTGATCTTCAACACCTTCGCGGGCACCAACTACACCACCGATGGCGTGCTGCGCGCGATCAGCGGGGCGGACGGCAGCGAGCTGTGGACGGTGACGGATTCGACGCGCCGGGTGCGAGGCGCGGCGAGCATCGCGGCCGGAGACATCGACGGCGACGGGAAGGTGGAGCTGTGCACCATCCCCGAGAACGGCACGGGCGTCATGTGCTTCGAGCATGACGGGACGTTCAAGTTCCGGACGGGGACCAACTCGACCAACAACTGGGGTGGCCCCTCGCTGGCGGATCTGAACGGCGACGGGACGGTGGAGATCATCGACGGCAACACCGTCTACTCCAACACGGGGGTGATGAAGTGGAGGGGCTCGGACGGGCCCGGTGGTCCGGGCAGCACCGGACCGCTCTCCTTCGCGGCGGACATCGACCAGGACGGCACGCCCGAGGTGGTCAACGATCGGGCCATCTACCTGGCCAACGGCACCCCGAAGTGCGTGAACAACAACATCGGCCACGGGCTGGCGGGCGTGGGCAACTTCGACGCGGATCCGTACGGCGAGGTCGTCGTGGTGTGGGAGGGCCGCGTGACGTTGATGGACGACACGTGCGCCACCCTGTGGACGCAGCAGATCCCCGGCGGCGGAGCCGGCGGCGCGCCCAACATCGCGGACTTCGACAATGACGGGCAGGCGGAGATCGGCGTGGCGGGCGCCAGCCAGTACGTGGTCTTCGAGACGAACGGGACGCTGCGCTGGAGCAGCCCCACGCAGGACCTCAGCTCCAACCGCACCGGCTCCTCCACCTTCGACTTCGAGGGGGATGGCAAGGCCGAGGTCGTCTATGGGGACGAGACGCGGCTGCGCATCTACGACGGCGCCACGGGCGCGGTGCGCTTCAGCGTGCCGCACAGCTCGGGCACCACGTACGAGAACCCCGTCATCGTCGACGTGGACGGCGACAACAACGCGGAGATCGTCATCGCCTCCAACAACTACGCCAACCCGGGCGTGGCGGGCATCCGCGTGTTCCGCGACAAGAAGGACGGCTGGGTGAACACCCGGCGCATCTGGAACCAGCACGCGTACTCCGTCACCAACGTCAACGAGGACGGGACGATCCCCCAGCACGCGGCGACGAACTGGAGGACCGCGGGCCTCAACACCTTCCGAGCCAACAGCCAGGGCGCCGGCACCACCAGCCCCTTCGCGGCGGCGGATCTGGTGGCCTCGGATGTGGCGGCGGCGTGTGACAGCGCCACGCAGGGCGTGAGCCTCACGGCCCGGGTGCGCAACCTGGGTGACGCGGCCGCCTCCGCGGGCCTGCCGGTGGCCTTCTACCGGGGCAATCCGGCCTCGGGCGGCACGCTGCTCGGCGTCGTCCAGGTGCCATCCGTGCTGGCCGCGGGCGCCGAGGCGTGGGTGACCCTGCAGCTGGCTTCGCCCCCGGGCGGCTCCGCCCAGGTGTTCGCCGTGGCGGATGACAACGGCTCGGGCGCGAGCCGCGAGCTCGAGTGCCGCGAGGACAACAACGCCGGCTCGGCGCAGGCGAGCCTGGGCTGCGGCGGCGGCAGCTGCATCGAGGTGCGGCTGAGCGACTACAACCTGTTCCTGCTCGAGGACTACAACGGTGGCCACGATGTGGTGGGCAGGGTGGCGGCCGGTGGTGACATCGCCATGGAGGACTTCGCGGTGGGCTCGGGCCTGGCGGCCAGCGACACGGCCAACGTGCTGGTCGCGGGCGGCAACCTGACCCTCACGCGCGGCGCGGTCTGGGGCGATGCCTGGTACGGGGCCGGCTACAGCTCGGACCTGACCGTCATCTACCCGCGAGGCGCCGTGTCCCAGGGCATGCCCATCGACTTCGCGACGCGGGGCGCCCAGCTGCGCGCGCTGTCGGCTCAGCTGTCCGCGCTGGCGGTCAACGGCACCACGACGAAGCACGGCTGGGGCGGCATCTCCCTGTACGGGACGGACCCGAGCGTGAACGTGTTCACCGTGCAGGCCAGTGACTTCACCGGCGCGACGCTGCTGGACATCCAGGCTCCGGCCGGCTCGCTGGCGGTGGTGAACATCCACGGGGCGTCGGCCGCGTTCTCCGCCTTCGGCCACCAGTTCGGCGGGGGCATCGACCAGCACGGGGTGCTGTACAACTTCGTGGATGCCACCAGCATCAACGCCCAGGGCTTCGGCTTCTGGGGTACGGTGCTGGCGCCGTACGCGGACGTCACGTTCACCGACGGCAGCTGGGATGGCGGCATGTACGCGAAGTCGCTGACGGGCAACGCGGAGGGCCACATCAACCCGCTGGACGAGCACGTCATCTGCCCGGACGTCCAGAACTAGCAGGCCGGGGAGGGGGCTCGTGCGCGGGTCCCCTCCGCCGTTCGGTCCAGCTGAGCCAGGCCCTGTGCCGGGCTCAGGGCTTGCCCAGGATGAACTCGTTGGACATGCCGGTGTGCCCCGCGTAGTCCTCGACGATGAGCTTCATCGAGCTCTCCGTGGAGTCATCGCCGGTGAACCGCTGCTTGAGCTCTCCGTTCTTGAAGGCATCACTCACCTTCGGGTCCACATTCCCCTGGGTGGAGCGGACGATCACCCGGCCGTTGAACAGCGCCGCATCCGGCCCCAGCGCCCGGATGGTGACCATGAAGGGACGGTGGCGAATCTGCTCGCCGATGGGATCGATCTCGAACCCGGTGAGGTTGAGCGGCGGGTTCACCTGAAGGCCCTGCTCGAGCACCACCTGCCGCCCGTCCTGGAGCTGGACCTTCACGTCCTGTGCTCCCACGGCCAGCCACGGGATGACGTCCACCGTGAGCTGGCGGCCGCTCTTCTGGGCCTGGATGACGTCGAACTCCTTGTCCGCGATGCGCACCCGCTCGGTGGCGATCAGCTCCGCGCCGTTGCTGCCGTAGTCCACCTTCACCGGCAGCACGCCTTCGAACTCCAGCGTGAGCAGGAAGCGCGAGTCCGCGGGGATGCTCGCGGGCTCGACGGACACGAGCGTGGGCAGGGGCAGCTCACTCGAGCCACACGCGCACAACAGCAGGACAGGCAGCGACACCCATTGACGCATGACGGACATAGCGTCGCTCAGTGAGGCCGGACGCGGAAGGAGTTCGACAGCCCCTTGTTACCCCGACTGTCCTTGACCAGGACGTAGACCCCTGGGCCCTGCTGGGACAGGGAGATCTCCTCCACACGCACTCCGCCCGAGAAGGCTCCCCGGGTGATGGACTTCAGGTGCCCCTTGCTGGCGCGCAACGTCACATCCCCCGAGAAGCTGTTGGCGTCCGGGCCCTCGGCGCGGATGGTGATCCGGAAGGGCTTGTTGCGGACCTGCTCCTGGATGGGATCGATCTGGAAGCCGGTGATGCCGCCTCCGATCTCCTCGAACGGCTCATCCGGCCCCGGGCCTCCATCGCCCTGCGTCCCGCCATCATCGGACCGCGGGGTGCCGTTGAGCGTCGGCGCGGGAACGATCGAGAAGGCGCGCTCCCGCAGGGCCTCGCGGCCATCCGCCAGCGTCACCTGGATGTCGTAGTCGCCCAGCTCCAGCCCCTCGGGGACCGGGACGATGAGCGTGCCGTCCGGCTCGGCGAAGGGGGTGTCCACCTGCCGCCCCGCCAGGCGCACCGTCATCGCCAGCTGCTCGGGGTCCACGAGCTGCTCCTGGTAGTCCACGGTGATGGGCAGCAGCGCGTCCACCCGCACCGAGAGGCTGGACGGCACGCCCACGGCCACCCGCTCCGGAGACACCGAGACGATGGAGGGAGCCGGCAGCGAGGCGGGCTCGCAGGCGGCCCAGAGCAGGAGAGGCAACAGCGCGCAGACGGCTCGCTTCATGGTTCGTACCTCACGCCCAGGCAGACGCCGGCTCCACCGAGCTGCGCATCCAGGCGGGCTGTCTGGGCGGGGCCATACTCTCCGCGCAGCTCGAGCAGCAGGCTCACGCGCCCGAGCCGGTACGCCCCCTGCGCGGCGAGGAAGGCCATGGGGGCCAGCTTGCTCTCGTCGAAGCCCTGCTGGAAGTCACTGGAGACTTCGTGCTGGAAGGGGAGCACGCCGGCTCCGGCGCGGCCGTACAGCGTGAAGGCCGAGCGCTGGAGCACGGTGAGGCGCGCGGAGGCCAGCAGCGGGCCCGCGAGCACGCGCGAGTGCAGCGTGCCGAAGCCCTCGATCGTCGCATCCAGCGAGGCGCTGCGCACCCCCACCTCCAGCTCCGCCGCGAGCCGCTCCTGCCAGAAGGGCAGGGGATGGGACACGCCCACGGCCAGCGCCGGGCCGCGGTTGGCGCCTCCAGCGAAGAAGGCCCCCGCCAGCAGGTGCAGGGCCAGCTTGCGAGAGGCGGGAGCGACAGGGGGCGGGGCGGCGACCACCGGCGCGGCGATCTCCTGCATCACGCTGGCCTGGGCCCGGGCGGTGTCACGGGCCTCGCGGCGCCGGGCCTCCACGGAGACGGTCTTCGCGTCGGCCGCGGGGCTCACGCGGTAGCGCACGGGAGCTCCGGCCTGAGGCTCCACGCTGGCCCCCTCCGTGGAGAGCTCCAGGTCCGCGGCGCTCAAGGACTCCTCGCCCGCCACCACCAGCCAGCCACCCGAGCGGGGCAGGGGCTCGGGCGAGAGCATCGCCACCAGCGGACGGTGGTCCGGCACCTCCAGCTTCACCACGCGATCGGTCTTCAGCGAGCCGCGCGTGGCCAGCACGTGCGCCTCCTTCATCGCCGGAGGCACCTCGACGGGCACCTGCGCGCGGCCGCGCCGATCCGCCTTCACGGGACCGAAGCGCGCCCCGGCGATCTCGATCACCACCTCCGCGCCGGGATCCGTGGTGACCGGCAGCGTCGTGCGCCCCAGCATGGGGATGCGGACGACGGCCACCTCGGGCGGGCCCTGGGGCGCGCTCACCGAGAACATCAGCACGGCCAGCAGCGGGTACTTGATGTCCGGCGGCGTCCACCGGAACTTCCGGCTCGCGCCGCCCGCGACCACCTGCTGCTCGAAGCTCCCCGAGGACGCCGTCGCGTGCACCGGCCCGGCGCCCTCTGGCAGCCGGACCTCCAGCTCCACCGCCGCGTCCTGCCCGAGCACCACCCGCTCCGGCGTGGCCCGCACTTCCGGTGGCGCCGCTGCCGCGGTCCCCGGAAGCAAGACGAAAGCGAGGGAAAGCACGAACAGCAGGCGCATAAGGAACTCCGCGAACATCACTCCTCGCGGGGTCCCAGGTCAATCCTCTGAAGGCGCGGACACGGCTGCGGGGGCCTCGGCGGAGGCCTGCTCTGTAGTCGAAGGTGAGAGCGGCTTGTCGGCGGGGCCCGTGTGGCGAGCACCGGGCGGGCTGAAGGTTGGCCGCTCGGCGGGGCCGCCACGGCCGTGGACGAGCGTCTTCGTCTCGGACTTGAACGCGATGTCCACCTTGTCCCCGCGCACCGCCGTCACCAGGCCCAGGCCGAAGGTGGGGTGCTGGATCACCTGATCCATCTTGTAGGTGTCCTTGGGGCTGTACTTCGCCGCGTTGGCGATGTCCTTGCCGGCCAGCTGCTCCTCGAAGGAGATGACGACCTTCTCGGGCTTCTCCGCTCGGGGCGTGCTGGCGCGCGCGGTGCTGGCGCGCGAGGAGGCCGACGGCTTGTCCGTGGCGCCCGGGGCGCTGCGGTAGGCATGATCACCGCCGCACGTGTTGCAGCGCACGCGGGCGATCTTGGTGCCCACCATCGCGAGGATGGTGTGCGCCAGCGGAGTGGGGAGTTTGCAGCGGGTGCAGAAGGCGTCGACCTCGCCGCCAACCTTGTAAGTAGCCATCTGGGTGCTCGGTTCGGGTCTCGCGGACCCGGGTCATGAGTAAAAAGGGGGGCGCAACATAACGATCAGCCCCGAGTAAGCACAACCGTCTCCACCGGGGACTTGTGCCGCTGAACCGGGCACGTAGAGTGAGGCAGGACCCACCATGGCGACCGAGAACGCAGACAAGGCGACCCAGGAGCCGTCCCTCCTCCTTCAATCGCTCGAGAAGTTCGTCAAGTCGGCGGTGGGCGTCGTCTCCAACATCGGTGGGGTGACGTACCTGGGATTCCAGGTCGCTCGTTGGAGCCTCAAGCGGCCATACAGGCTGACCAACCTGTTCGCGCAGCTGGACTTCGTGGGCGTGGGCTCCATCTTCATCGTCGGGCTGACGGGGCTGTTCACCGGCATGGTGTTCGCCACGCAGACCGGGAGCGCCTTCGCGCTCTTCGACGCCGAGAGCATGGTGGGCCCCACGGTGGCGCTGACGCTCACGCGCGAGCTGGCCCCGGTGTTCTCCGCGCTCATGGTCACCATGCGAGCAGGCTCCGCCATGTGCACGGAGCTGGGCACCATGCGTGTCACCGAGCAGGTGGACGCGCTGGAGACGATGGCCGTCAACCCCATCCAGTACCTGCTGGTGCCCCGGGTGCTCTCCGGCCTCATCATGGTGCCGGTGCTCACCATGCTCTTCAACACCACGGGCATGTCGGGCTCGTACTTCGTGGCCGTGGTGGCCAACGACATCTCCGCCGGCACCTTCCTCAGTCGCACCCAGCAGTGGCTGGATCCCATCGATCTCTACGAGGGCCTCATCAAGGCGGCCCTCTTCGGGCTCTCGGTGACGCTGGTGTGCTGCTACAAGGGCTTCAACGCGTCGGGCGGCGCCAAGGGCGTGGGCCAGGCCACCACCGAGGCCATGGTCACCAGCGCGATGACCATCTTCATCATCGACTTCTTCGTTGGCGTGATGATGCACTGATGAGCGCCGCCTCTGCCGCCCCGGCCGCCGCGCGGCCGATGATCCAGGTCGTCGACCTGCACAAGACGTTCGGCGAGCACAAGGTGCTCACGGGCATCAACCTCACCATCCCCGAGGGCAGCACGTGCGTCATCCTCGGCGGCTCGGGCTCCGGCAAGACGGTGCTGATGAAGCACATGATCGGCCTGCTCAAGCCGGACCAGGGCCAGGTGCTCATCGACGGAGAGGACATCGTCCCGCTGGGGGACGTGGAGCTGGAGCGGGTGCGCCGCAAGTTCGGCATGGTGTTCCAGGCCGCGGCGCTCTTCGACTCGATGAACGTGTTCGAGAACGTGGCCTTCCCGCTGCGCGAGCACCGCAAGGAGCTGCCCGAGGAGCAGGTGCGGCAGATCGTCCGCTCCAAGCTGGACCTGATGGGCCTGCCCGTCTCCGTGGAGTCCAAGTTCCCGGCGGATCTGTCCGGTGGCATGCGCAAGCGCGTGGGCCTGGCGCGCGCGGTCATCCTGGATCCGAAGATCGTCCTCTATGACGAGCCCACCACGGGCCTGGATCCCATCACCACGGACTACGTGGACGAGATGATCCTGGAGGCGCAGGCCCAGCTGAAGGTGACCAGCGTCGTCATCAGCCACGACATCGCCTCGGCCTTCAACGTGGGCAACTACATCGCCTTCCTGTCCAAGGGCCTCATCATCGAATTCGGACCTCCGGAGCAGCTGCGCAACTCCGAGAACCCCGTGGTCCAGAAGTTCCTGCAGACATGGTTCGGGAAGAACTAGCCATGCGGACCCTTCACAGGGAAATGCTGGCACCCGGGCCGCAAACCGCTATTGTCCCCCCGGCCGGACCCCCTCGGAGTCACTCCAGGTGAAGAAGCTCGTCACGCCGTTCCGTGTAGGACTGCTGGTGCTCGCTGCCGGCGCCTTCTTCTTCGCGTTCTTCGTGTTCGCGCGGAAGGGTGGTTTGAGCGACAAGGAAGCCACCTCCGTGTGGGCCTACTTCCGGGACGCCTCGGGCCTGAGCGCCAAGAGCCGCGTGCAGATCGCCGGCATCCCCGTGGGAGAGATCAGCCAGATCACCCTGGAGGGCACGCGCGCCAAGGTGCTGCTGAAGATCCGCCGGGACGTGGATCTGCGCGAGGACGCCGTGCTCACCAAGCGCTCCGAGTCCCTGCTGGGGGACTACCTGCTGGATCTCAACCCCGGCACCGAGCAGGCCCCGCTGATGCCGGAGAACGGGCAGATCCGTCGGGTGATCGACACCCAGGGCATGGAGGCCGTCTTCCAGTCGCTCAGCCAGATCACCGCGGACATCCAGCAGGTGACGGCGGCGCTGCGAGACGTGCTCGGCGGAGAGAAGGGCGCCGGCTCGCTGCAGCGGATCGTCGAGAACCTCATCCGCCTGTCGGAGTCCGTGGACAACACGGTGCGCTCCAGCGGCGAGCGGCTCAACGCCATCCTCGCCAACTTCCAGGGCGTCTCCGAGGACGTGCGCGGGCTGACGGCGGAGAACGAGGCGGAGGTCACCCGCATCGTCAACAACATCGAGGGCATCACCAAGGACGTGCGCGAGGTGCTCAACACCGTGAAGACGGTGGTGGGCAGCAACGAGGGCGATCTGAAGGAGGGCGTGTCCAGCCTGAAGGAGACGATCCAGAAGCTGGACCGGACGCTGGGCAACCTGGAGCAGATCACCCAGAACGTGCGCGAGGGCGAGGGCGTGGTGGGCACGCTGCTGGCGGACAAGCAGCTGGGCCAGCGGCTCACGGAGGCGGTGACGGACGTGTCCGACTACGCCAGCCGGCTCACCGGTCTGCAGACGGAGGTGGGCCTGCAGGCCACCTACCTGGTGGCCCAGGGGCGCTCGAAGAACAGCCTCTCGCTGCGGCTCATCCCCAAGCCGGACAAGTACTACCTGCTGGAGATCATCGACGATCCGCGCGGCCTGGTGGAGGTGCAGGTGGTGCAGAACAACCCGCCCGCCTCTGGCCAGCCGGTGGAGCAGACGCAGAAGATCACCCGGGAGACGTTCAAGATCAGCGCCCAGTTCGCCAAGCGCTACTACTTCACCACGCTGCGCTTCGGCCTGATCGAGTCCACCGGTGGCGTGGGCGCGGACCTGCACTTCCTGGAGGACGCGCTGACGCTGAAGCTGGACGCCTTCAACTTCTCGGCGGAGGAACTGCGCTACCCGCGGCTGCGCGCCACGCTGCGCGCCCAGGCCTTCGATCACCTCTTCGTGACGGCCGGCATGGACGACATCCTCAACGCCCAGCAGCGCGACACGGCGACCCGGCGCCTGATCGCCGGCCGGGACTTCTTCTTCGGCGGCGGCATCTTCTTCACCGACGATGATCTGAAGGCCCTGCTCCCGTCCGTGCCCACGCCGTGAGCCTCGCTGCTTGACCTGGGGCCTGGAACGTCGTACCCCGTCGCGGCACGGGTCTTGCCCTGAGCGCCGTGCCGGAGTCTTCAACCAGGCATCTCCCAGGAAGCTTCATGTCTCTGCTCGTCGTCGGCTCGGTCGCGCTGGATTCGGTGGAAACCCCCTTCGGCAAGAAGGAGGACGTGCTCGGTGGCTCGGCCACCTTCTTCTCCACCTCGGCTTCGTTCTTCAACCCGGTGCAGCTGGTGGCCGTGGTGGGCGAGGACTTCCCCGAGGAGCACGTGCACTTCCTGCGCGCCCGCGGCATCCACCTGGATGGCCTCACGCGTGAGAAGGGCCGCACCTTCCGCTGGAAGGGCAAGTACGGCTTCCAGCTCAACGAGGCGCAGACGCTGGACACCCAGCTCAACGTCTTCCAGAGCTTCGCGCCCCGGCTGCCCGAGGCCTACCGCAACGCCCCCTACGTCTTCCTGGGCAACATCCACCCCGAGCTGCAGTCCCAGGTGCTGGATCAGGTGAAGGCCCCCCGGCTGGTGGCCGCCGACACCATGAACTTCTGGATCCAGGGCACCCGCGAGGCGCTCCTCAAGACGCTCAAGCGCGTGGATCTGCTCTTCGTCAACGACGCGGAGCTGCGCCAGCTCTCCGGCGAGCACAACATCGTCAAGGCCGCCCAGGCGGTGCTCGGCATGGGCCCCAGCCGCGTCGTCATCAAGCGCGGCGAGTACGGCGCGCTGCTCTTCGAGCGCGAGCACATCTTCGCCTGCCCGGCCTTCCCGCTCGAGGACGTGTTCGATCCCACCGGCGCCGGAGACACCTTCGCCGGCGGCTTCATGGGCACCCTGGCCACCGCGGACCGCTACGAGCCGGACGTGCTGCGCCGCGCCATGGTGATGGGCAGCGTGATGGCCTCCTTCACCGTGGAGCGCTTCAGCCTGGACCGCCTGCGCGATCTCACCCGCCAGGAGATCCACCGCCGCTTCAGTGAATTCAAGCGGTTGACGCACTTCGACGACCTCGGTCCCCTGCAGGGCTGACCAGAAGGCTGAAAAAACCGTCCTCCCGGACTTGACGGATGTGGGCACGCACCGTACGGTGCCGCATCACTGTCATTTTCCAGGCTCCTGGAAGAGGATAGGAGCAAGAGTCCGTGAGCCTAGCCGTGGAGGAAGTCGGGTCGATGGAGAACCGGAAGTACGGGCGAGTCCCGTCTCGCATGCGCTGCTGGTGCGAGGGTGACAACGTCACCCTGTACTCGCGTGTTGGCAATCTGAGCGAGGGCGGGCTCTTCCTGCGTACCAGCACTCCGCTGCGGGAGGGCGTGCAGGCGACGGTCCGGTTGGGAGTAGGGGAGGAATATGGCCCCGAGGTGCAGACATTGGCCAAGGTGGTCTGGTCGCGCCACAATGACAAGCAGTGGCCCTCGGGGATGGGGCTGCAGTTCGAGTCGCTCGATGCGGCGAGCCTGGAGCGGCTCAGGCAGATCATCTCCTACGAGAGAGCACGGTGGCCCGGAGCCTGAGCGGCTCTGAGGCTCCCTGGGCGAGGCACACGAACCATGCGGATTGCGGTCATCTCCGACATCCACAGCAACATCGAGGCGCTCACGGAGGTGCTCCGCACGGCGGATCGCCACAAGGTGGACCGCGTCGTCTCGCTGGGAGACATCGTCGGCTACGGGGCGTCTCCCAACGAGTGCTGTGATCTGGTGCGCTCGGTGACGGAGGTGACGCTGCTGGGCAACCACGACGCGGCGGTGGCCGGCCGCATGGACTACTCGTACTACTACGACGCGGCCCGGCACGCGCTGGACTGGTCGGCCAGCGTGCTCTCGGAGGAGAACCTGGGGTGGCTGCGGAGCCTGCCGTACACGTACCGGATCGGCGAGGTGGGCTTCTGCCACGGCTCGCCCATCGAGCCCAAGGCGTACGAGTACATCTTCGCGCTGGAGCAGGCGCGGGAGCTGACGCCCTTCGTGGCGGAGCTGCCGGAAGTGACGTTCATCGGCCACAGCCACCTGTGCAAGGCGTTCGCCATCGGCAACGGCGAGGTGAACGACGTGGTGGCCCAGAAGTTCGGCATCCGGCGGGGCTACAAGTACATCATCTCGGTGGGCAGCGTGGGGCAGCCGCGGGACTACGACAACCGGGCCTGCTTCGTGATCTGCGACACGGACGCGCGCACGGTGGAGTACACCCGCGTGGAGTACGACATCGAGACGGCGGCGCAGAAGATCTTCGACGCGGATCTGGCGCTGAACTTCGGCAAGCGCCTGTTCCTGGGCGTCTGAGAGCTGGGCCGGGCCCCGCCGAAATGCGGCGGGACGGCCGGAAACGTGGCATAAACCGCACCCTGTGCGGAACCACAGCCTGACGACCCTGAGTCGGCCCCTCGTGGGCCTTGTCTCCACCGTCCTGATCGCGCTGGCGCCGGCCGGATGCCGCAAGGATCCCGGTCCCCCGTCGCCCGAGTACGAGCAGGCGCACCAGCGCTTCAGCAAGCTGTACGGGCAGAAGCTGGACGAGGCGTTCCTCGAGCCGGAGATGGAAGAGATCGAGGCGCTGCTCCAGCAGGTGCCTGCGGACAGCATCGACGCGCCCTCGGCGAAGGAGCTGCAGCAGCGCATCGCCAACGGCCGGGCGAAGATGGAGCAGGCCCGCAAGGAGCGGGAGGCCGCCATCGCGGCGGCGCAGGAGGTGCCGGATCTGCCTCCCTCGACGCCGACGGCCGAGCCGGAGCCCGAGCCGGCTCCGGCGCCCGCCGCGCCAGAGGACGCGGGGGTGGTGGATTCGGGGCCGGTGGTGGGCTCGGCGGCGTCCGCGCTCTCGGGCGGCTACCTGGGGTGCTTCCAGTCGATCAGGCCGATCAACGTGGTGGGCAAGGGGATGCGGGACGCCTGGGAGATGTCTGACCGGGCGCGGTGCAGCCAGGTGTACCCGGCCTTCGTCGGTCAGGTGCTCCTCATCGAAGACGGCAAGGTCCTGGCGATGTTACCGAAGGACTCCGTGCGTGTGACCTACCAGCTGGCGGACGGCGGCACGACGACCGGGAACCCCAACGCGGATGCGGGGCGGTGAGCTGACGCGGTCGTTCCCCAGCCCTGGCCAGAAACCTTCGAGACTTCGCTCGCAATGAACGAACAGACCTTCATGAAGTTGATGCAGATCCTTCCCAAGTCCGCCCTGTCGTCGGTGGTGGGGCTGGCCACTCGGCTGCCCGCGCCGGCGCCGGTGCACCGCATGGCGATGAAGGCCTTCGCCAAGGCGTACCACGTGGACATGCAGGAGGCCGAGGGCTCGTTCGATCGCTACTCCACCTTCGCGGAGTTCTTCACGCGCGGGCTGAAGCCGGGGCTGCGGCCGGTGGACGCGGGTGAGAAGGTGGTGGTGTCGCCGGTGGACGGGCGGGTGTCGCAGGTGGGCTACTCGGACAACGGGCGGTGCCTGCAGGCCAAGGGCATCGAGTACACGGTGGACGAGCTGCTGGGCGACAAGGCGGCGGCGGCGCCGTTCCACGGCGGAGCGTGGACGACGCTGTACCTGTCGCCGCGGGACTACCACCGCATCCACGCGCCGCTCGGAGGGATGATCACGGGCTACGCGTACATCCCGGGAGAGTTCTGGCCGGTGAATCCGGCGTCGGTGAAGAACAAGCAGTCGCTGTTCTGCGTGAACGAGCGGCTCATCACCTACCTGGACACGGTGGCGGGCAAGTGCGCGGTGGTGAAGGTGGGCGCCACATGCGTGTCGCGCATCAAGGCGGCGTACGACGAGGTGATCACGCACACGGGCCAGCCGGGCAAGGTGCACTCGTATTCGACGCACCTGCCGGTGGAGAAGGCCGGGGAGCTGGGGCGCTTCGAGATGGGGTCCACGGTGATCCTGCTGTTCGAGCCCAAGCGGGTGAAGTGGGACGACAGCCTGCAGCCGGAGACGGTGGTGCGGATGGGCCGTCGCATCGGGGAGATCGTGTGAGCCAGAAGATCAGCGGTGTGAAGGGGATGAACGATCTCCTGCCGGGCGAGCTGAGCTCGGACATGGCTCCGATGGAGACATGGCAGTACCTGGAGCGGGCGGTGCGCGAGGTGTTCTCGCGGTTCGGCTACGGAGAGATCCGCACGCCGGTGCTGGAGGACACGGCGCTCTTCGTGCGCAGCGTGGGCGAGGAGACGGACATCGTCGGCAAGGAGATGTACACCTTCGAGGACAAGGGCGGCCGCAGCCTGTCCATGCGTCCGGAGGGCACGGCGCCGGCGGTGCGGGCGTACATAGAGCACGCGGTGGCCAACCAGGAGCCGCTGACGCGCTGGTACTACGTGGGACCGATGTTCCGGTACGAGCGGATGAAGACGGGCCGCTACCGGCAGTTCTATCAGATCGGTGCGGAGGCGCTGGGCTCGAAGGAGGCGGCGCAGGACGTCGAGCTGATGGACATGGTGGTGCAGCTGCTGGAGCAGGTGGGGCTCAAGGAGATCTCGCTCAACCTGAACTCGCTGGGGGACGACGCGTGTCGCCCTGCGTACCAGCAGAGGCTGGTGGACTACCTGAAGTCGCACCGCGAGGAGCTGTGCGAGGACTGCCAGCGGCGGCTCGAGACGAACCCGCTGCGGGTGCTGGACTGCAAGAACGCGAAGTGCCAGGCGGTGGTGCAGGCGGCGCCGAACATCCTCCAGGCGCTGTGCGAGCCGTGCAAGGCGCACTTCGAGGACGTGAAGCGGAAGCTGGACGCGCTGGGGATCCGGTACGTGGTGAACCCGCAGATCGTCCGCGGGTTGGACTACTACACGCGCACGACGTTCGAGTTCATCGCGGCGCACCCGGCGCTGGGCACGGCGAGCACGGTGGGCGGGGGCGGGCGGTACGACAAGCTGCTGAAGGCGCTGGGTGGGCCGGACATCCCCGCGGTGGGGTTCGCGCTGGGGATGGATCGGCTGACGCTGCTCCTGAAGGAGGGCGGGCAGAAGTACAGCGCGCCGCCGGATCTGTTCGTGGCGGTGGCGGACGAGGGCTCGGCGGATGCGGCGTTCGCGCTGGCCAGCCGGCTGCGGAAGGAAGGGCTGCGGGTGGAGTTCGACACTCGCGGCGGCAGCCTGAAGAGCCAGATGAAGCGAGCGGACAAGACGAAGGCGCGCTTCACGCTCGTGCTGGGCCAGGCGGAGCGGGAGAGCGGCAAGGCGCAGCTCAAGCCAATGGCGGGCGGCGATCCGATTCCAGTGTCGCTGAACGAAGTGGCCCAGGCTGTGCGCGCCGCGCCCCAGGCCCCCGCGACCCAAGGCTGAAAGCGTGACCCGAGGCGGGGGCTGAGGCCCCTGCCGGTTTCGTGGTCCGCCAACTGGTATGACAAGCATACCAGTTCGGCCAGCGTGAGCCGGGAGCCCTCGGTCCCGGGGGCCGGCTACTGGCTCAACCGTTCTCCGTTCGCGCCGACGACTCGCGTCTTGCCGTCCTTGTCGACCTCGAGCCGCAGCTGTGGCTTCTCCTGGGCATCGTTGATGACGATGCTCGCCACACCCTTGTCCACACCCAGGACGATGCGCTCCTTCCAGTCCTGGCGGAAGGTGATGTTCGGCTGGCCCTTGATGAGGCCGATGCACATCGCCTCGTAGCCCTCGTCGCTGTCGAAGCACAGCCCATTGATGCCCACGGGCTCGAGCATTCCGAGCCCTCCGACTTCCTTCCCGGACGAGTCCATGAACTGGATGCCGTACGCCGTGACCGCGCGCTTCAGGCCCTTGGGATCGGGCAGCGGCGCGCCGATGCGGATGCGCGCCTGACCATGCTCATCGACGATGTTCAGCTCACGCACCGAGATCGACTCGGGAGACTGGGTTGCGGCTTGGACGCCTGAACACGCTCCGAGGACAGAGACGGCGCAGGAACCGACGACCTTCAGAGCGAGACGGCGGACAGGATTTGACATGGCAAGGCCCCTTTCCAGGATGGATTGGGGCGGCAACCTAGAGAGAACCGAGACACCGTGAATCACGGCCGCGCGTTCATTGCGTCATGGTTGCGTCATTCCGAGGCCCGCTCGGCTCAGACGTGTCTTCGCAGGTACTCGGCGGCGCGCTTGATGACTTCGATGAAGTCCCGCTGCAGGAGGGATCGCTAGAGGCGGTCCGCCGCCTGCAGCTCGTCGCCCAGGCGCAATCGCTCTTCCTCCGAGAGCGGGAGCTGCTGGAGCTCCGTACGCAGGGCCCTGGCGCGTTCCTCATCCCCCAGCGCCACGGCCAGCTCGGCGCGGGCCGCGAGTGCGCGGGCTTGCTCGAAAGGGGAGGCCGCTTCATTCCGGGCCAGCGCCAGGTCGAGGACCTTGGCTGCCGCGGCGTCGTCCATCTTGTTGTCACGCAGTCGGGCCGCCATCTCCAGCGCCCGCTCCATCCTCGAGC
The DNA here is from genome assembly GCF_020103725.1 of Hyalangium gracile. Taxonomy (NCBI): domain Bacteria; kingdom Pseudomonadati; phylum Myxococcota; class Myxococcia; order Myxococcales; family Archangiaceae; genus Hyalangium; species Hyalangium gracile. Next base: position 117,108 of record NZ_JAHXBG010000024.1, read on the forward strand.
GCTGCCCGGGCTCGTGCTTCTCCGGGGACTTGGAGGCCTCTTCAGGGGCGTTTCGCTTGACGAAGATGACCGAGTTGCCGGCCAGGTCGACCAGGGTGAACCGGCTCTGCCTCGGCTTCATCCGCGTGATCCGGGGGACGCCTGCGATGGGGAGCTTGCCGTACCGCTTCCGCAGGGCCTCGGCGAACGTCTCGTGCAGGTTCTCCACCTCCTCGACCACGACGAGGCACGCGCTGAACGCCGCCTCCGGGTTCAGCCCCTTGAGGCCGAAGAAGTGCAGCTCGAAGCCCCCGCGTCGCACCACCGCGTACGGATTTGGCGAGAGCTGCCGGTAGGTCACCTCGAAGCCCAGGGCCTTGTAGAACTCCAGCGTCTCGTCGAGCGAGACACAGGGCAGCAGGGGAATCGTCGTCTCGGCCGTCATTCGCGCGATCCTTTCTGTCCGTCGTGGGAGGCTGCCGCCTCGTCCTCGAGCCGCTGGCGTACCTCTCGCAGCGCGTCGACCGCGTCCCGGAGGCGCCGTGGGTCCACTCCCGCGCCGATCCGGTTCGCCCAGACCGCGTGCCGCTGTTCCACCTGCCGCAGCGCCTCGCGTCCCTTGGCCGTCATCGAGATGAGCCGGGCGCGGCGGTGGTGCGGGTTGTCGAGGTATTCGATGAAGCCATCCCGCTCGAGCGCATCGGCGGTCTGCTGCACGCTCTGCCGGGTCAGCCCCATGAGCCGGGCCACGTTCGCGACCGGCGCAGCGCCATGGTCCACCACGCCGAGCACCTGCCAGCGGGCGCTGCTGAGCCCGACCGGCTCGGCCAGCAGATCCCCCGCCGCGAGCGCCAGCCCGTTGAGGCGGAACACCTCCAGCACCAGCTCGGTGAACACCTCGCCCGATGACGTCAGCTTCGCCATTCGCAAGTTCCTGTCATATTGACAGGAGCCTGTCAATCGAGCCGCGCTAGGGCTTGCCGAGATCGATCGTGTCCGGCAGCTCGTTCACGTCCTTCTCGCCGAGAGGCGGGAAGTGGAGCGCCAGCTGCTCGCCGATCTCCTGGATGCCGGCCACCAGCCCGCCGGTGAAGTCTCCGGTCCGGAAGTGCTCGCCGAGCACCTTCGCCACGCGGTCCCAGAAGTCCTGGCCGACCCTGGCGTGGATGCCCGCGTCTCCCAGCACCACGAACCGGTGCCGGGCGGGAACGACGAAGAGCAGCACGCCGTTGCGCTCGCGGGTGGCGGTCATCCCCAGCCGCTCGAAGGCGAGCTCGGCCGCGCGCTGGACGTTGCCCCAGAAGAGCGGCGCGAGCGACACCCGCACCTCACCCGAGGTTCGCTGCTCCGCCTTCCGGAGCGCCTCCTCCACCCGGGGCAGATCGATGTGCCGGAGGAACTGCCGTCGCGTCAGCAACCTCATGCGTATCGCCTCCCGTCACCAGGCTCCGCTCGCGCCACCGCCGCCCGAGCGTCCGCCTCCGCCTCGAAAGGAGCCGCCCGCGCTGCCGCCCCAGCGCCCACCTCGGCGGCCGCCTCCGCTGCTCAGGATCTGCAGCAGCAGGTAGAACGCCAGCCGGGGGTGGGTGATGACGAAGATCAGCAGCGCGATCCCCAGGAGCATGTAGAGGATCTTCTCCCCGGTCGAAGGCGCCTGCTCCGAGCCCCCACGGACGCGAGACACGGGCGGGGGAGGGGACGTCTCGCCGCCGAGGGTTCCCAGGAGCGCGTCCACGGCCGCGATCACCCCCGTGTCCGCCTCTCCCTCGCGGAACCTCGGGAGCGCCTCCTCGGAGATGATCCGCGAGGCGACCGCATCTGGCACCACGGGCTCGAGCCCGTACCCGACCTCGATCCGGATCCGCCGCTCCCCGGCGAACACGAAGACCGCCAGCCCGTCATCCCTGCCGCGCTTGCCAATTCCCCACGCCTCGAAGGTCCGGGCCGCCCACTCCTCGAGCGGGACGCCCTCGGTGTCCTGGCCGATCCAGACGATCACCTGGCGGCCCGTGTCCCGCTCGTACTTCTGGAGCCGCGCATCCAGCGAGCGCCGGGTGGACTCGGAGAGGAACCCGGCCGTGTCCGTCACCCACCGCGTGGGAGCGGGCGGAGGCTGGAAGCCGGCCGCGAGCGCCCCGAGGCACGACAGGAGGACGGCCAGCGCCGCCCATGGCCTCAGCCCGCGCACGGCTAGAACTGGACCTTGGGCGCCTCGGACGCGCCCTGCTGTGCCTGGAAGTAGGGCTTCTCGGCGAAGCGCCCGCCGAAGAACCCGGCGAAGAGGACGGTGGGGAAGCTGCCGCGCCGGGTGTTGAAGGCCTGCGCCGCCTCATTGAAGCGCATGCGCTCCACGGAGATCCGGTTCTCGGTGCCCTCGAGCTGCGCCTGGAGCGCGGAGAAGTTCTGCGTGGCCTTCAGCTCGGGGTAGCGCTCCACCGTCACCAGCAGCCGCGAGAGCGCGCTCGAGAGGTTCTGCTGCGCCTGCTGGAACTGCTGGAAGGCCGCCGGATCCTCGAGGATGTCCTTGCTGGCCGTGGTCGTCACCTGGCTGGCCTTGGCCCGAGCCTCGGTGACGCGGGTCAGGGTCTCCTGCTCGAAGTTCGCCGCGCCCTTGACGGTGGCGACCAGGTTGGGAACCAGATCGAGCCTGCGCTGGTACACGTTCTCCACCTGGCCCCACTGCGCCTTCACCGCCTGATCCAGGCCCACCAGAGAGTTGTACGAGCCGATGCCCGCCACCGCGAGCACGGCGACCAACGCGACGAGCGCCACTCCCACCCACTTGCCCATGAGCTCCTCCGCTAGGGGAGCCCACACCTGCTCGGTCTGGGCTCGACAGTCCTTGTTGGCTGCTGTCGCCAGGGGGTGCAACGCGTGTACCGCGAGCGTGGTGGCTGCTGGACGCTGCGTGGATGCAGGTTCTGCGCGCTGTCCGAGACCGCGCGCAAGGATTGCCCCCGCGACGGAGAAGGTGGCCCCGGCTCAGTACGCGCACGCCCGATCGCACGGGAGGCTCGGAGAGCGCCAGACGCGGATGTCGTCGACGTAGTACTCGGAGCCTGCGCTGGTATCGACCGAGGTGAAGAACGTGAATGTCCGGTTGAATTCCTGGGACAGGCCCGCCGCGACGGTGACGTTGTGCCAGCCATCATCCAGCGGCTCGGTGTAGTCCGAGATGATGTTCGCGGAGCCACCCGAGCTATTGAAGTGGCGGGTGGTGAGGGTGATCCGGCCTCGGGTGGTACCTCGCCGGAACCAGGCGGACACGCAGTAGACTACCCCCACGGGGGCTCCCGTGAATTGGGCTTCCTTCAACTCCACGCCGTACGTGCCGGCGGAGGTGGAGGTGCGCGTCATCTTGATCGCGCCCGTTCCCGATCTCACGGTGGTGCTGGTGGGATCGATCCTGCCGCGACCGGTGCCATCGAAGTAGTCGTTGATGTCGAGCGGAGGCTCGGCGCCCCCCTCGATCAAGAGGTTGGGAGGACAGCCCGCGTCCTGGGGCGAGCCCGCATCCGGTGTTCCAGCATCGGGACCTGGCGGGTTGTTTCCTCCATCGGAGGTCCCGCCATCAGCTGGTACTCCCGCATCGGGGCCGCCATCCGCGCCGCCGCCCGTGCCGCCATCCTCGCCCCCATCGCTGCTCCCGCCGTCCCCCGGTCCCGGCCCGCCACACGAGGGCACCTCGGACGCGAGCTGGCACGTGCCCTGGCAGCAGACGAGCTCCTCGTCGACGCAGGAGTGCTCCGGGTCACAAGGGCGCCCGATCAGGGAATGAAGCTCGGGCTGACAGCTCGCCACCAACCCTGCTGCCAGGAGGGTCAGAAGCAGCAGGAAGCTGGCTTGCACGCGGGCACGGAGCACGGTTCCTTCCACCTTACCCGGCCTGCCGGCAGGGCGCAGAGCGAGCCACCGGGCTGATAGTCTCAGGCTATCAGATGGATTGAAACGATGTCATGGCGACTATCTCAGCCCGGGCGCATCCTTCTCGAGGTTTCGAAGGAAGGAGCTTGGGTATGAGTATCGCCGTGCTGGCTGCCATGGGTTCGGGTGCGCTCCACGCGCTCTCCGGTCCGGATCACCTGCTCAGCCTGGCGCCTCTCTCGGTGGGGCGGCGTCATGGCGCCTGGCGTGTGGGGCTGGTCTGGGGGCTGGGGCACGGTCTCGGCACGCTCGCGGCGGCGGCGGTGCTCATGCTGGCGCTGTCCGCCGTGCCCCTGGAGGGGATCGATCGCTGGGCCGAGCGTGTGGCTGGGTTCGCCCTCCTGGTCATGGGCGCCTGGGGAGTGAGGCGGCGGGCGATCGCCGCGTCGACGGAGACGGTGTCTCGGGGAGTGCTCGCGGTAGGGCTCGTCCATGGGATGACGGGTGCCGCGGCGCTGCTGCTCCTCCTGCCTGCCGTCGTCTCCGGCACGGCCGCCTATCGCGCCCTGTATCTCGGAGGCTTCGCGGTGGGCAGCACCCTGGCCATGGCGGCGCTCACCTCGGCCATCGCCGCCGTGTCCCGGGCTCGCCGGGTGCCCGCGGCCTTCGGGACGTACGTGCCCCGGGCGGCCTCGGCGCTGTCGGTCGTGCTGGGCGGCGCGTGGGTGGTCGGGAGCATCTGAAGGCTCGAAGGGCTGCCTACGAGGCTCGGAGGCAGGGCCGAGGCACATCCGTGCTCGGGATGAGGGGGCAGCTCAGGTATGGATCGGCGCGTGAAGCCACTGCTGACCGTCATCGCGGGACCGACCGCCTCGGGCAAGACCGGGCTCGCCGTGGAGCTCGCTCGCCGCGCGGGCGGAGAGATCGTGAACGCGGACTCGCAGCAGGTGTACCGCCTCTTCGACATCGGCACGGCCAAGCCCTCCGCGGAGGAGCTCGCCGCGGTGCCGCACCACCTCATCTCCGTGGTGGAGCCGCTCGAGTCGTTCTCGGCGGCGGAGTACCAGCGCCGGGCGGACGCGGCGATCGCGGACATCGCCTCTCGGGGGAAGCCGGTGTTCGTCGTGGGCGGGACGGGGCTCTACCTGCGGATCCTGCTGCACGGAGTCGTCGAGGCGCCCGGGGCGGATCCAGCGCTCCGGGCCTCGCTGGAGGCGCAGGCGGCCGCCGAGGGGCGGGAGGCCGTGCACCGCCAGCTCGCCCAGGTGGACCCGGAGACGGCGGCGAAGCTGCCCACGCAGGACCTGGTGCGCGTCATCCGAGCGCTGGAGATCCACGCGCAGACGGGGATTCCGGCCTCCCAGTGGCGCCGGGAGCACGGCTTCGCGCCGGACCGGTACCCGTTCCGGATGTTCGTCCTGGAGCCGCCGCGAGAGCAGCTCTACGTGACGATCAACGCGCGCACGGAGGCGATGTTCGCCAGAGGGCTCGTGGAGGAGACGCGGGAGCTGCTCGCGCGCGGGTACGCGGAGGCCGCGCCCATGCGCAGCGTGGGCTACGTGCAGGCCCGAGCGGTCGTCGAGGGCCGGATGACGCGAGAGGAGGCCCTCCAGGATACGGCCCAGGAGACGCGCCGCTACGCCAAGCGGCAGCTCACCTGGTTCCGCAAGGAGGCCGGTGCCGTGCACCTGGCCCCACCGTATGAAGCCCTGCGAAGCCTGGCTCAGGAGGCGTAGCGACCGGACTCCGCGTCCACGGGGCTCTCCGAGACTCGCGCGGGCGCGGGCGTCGAGACGACCGGAGCCTCGTGGCCCATCAGCAGCCGTAGCAGGCGAGCCGGCTCCACGGGCTTGGGCAGGAAGGCCTCGGCGCCGGCATCCAGCGCTCGCTGCCGGACATGGGGCCGGTTCAGGCCGCTCATCACGAACACGCGCGTCTGGCGCGTCAGCGGGTGCTGCTTGAGGCCCTCGCACAGCCTCAAGCCGTCCACCCAGTGCAGCACCACGTCCAGCAGGATGGCCGTGGGCGGCCGCCGTGCCACCGCGCAGAACAGGGCCAGCTCGTCCGCGAAGGACACCACCGTGGCGCCCGTGGACTCCAGGAGCTGCGTGATGGCCTCCCGAGCATCCGGGTCGTCGTCCACGACGTAGTAGAGGTCCGGCTCCAGCTGGGGAATCGTCGTGGGGATCGGCTCCATCGCCGTGCGCAGCCACGAGCCCATCACCTCGCGCAGGCCCGCCCAGCGCGCCGAGGCCAGCAGGGCCAGTGGGGTAGGGGCAGCCAGCCCCAGCACCCCGCCGCTGTAGACGCCACCCACCGAGCCACGCTGGCGTGCCGCCAGGAACGCGGCCGGAGCCCGGCGACCCGCGCGCCGCAGCCAGGCGATGGAGCGAGCTCCCGCCGCCGCGTCCTCCATCAGCTCGGAGAGCCCCTCACGGACATACCGACGCTCGAGCTGCGAGGCCTCCAGGCCTCCATCCAGCAGCCCCACCGCGCCGCGGCTGCATGTGGCCAGCGTCTCCGAAACACCGATCTGCAGCGGGTGTCCGAGCGCCGCCGGCCCCACCGCGATCTGCCCCGGCGCCACGAGCGAGCGCCCCGGACCGAACGGCAGCCGCGTCGTCTCCAGCGCCGTCAGCTCGAAGCCTTCCTCGATGAGGCCATCGCGCGCCGCCATCATCAGGGCCTGGCACAGATCGGCGGGGGTGACCGCCGGCCCGAAGGCGATCGCGTACACGGAGTGCGCGGCGGGCAGCAGGAACAGTCCATCCACCGTCGGCAGGGGAGCGATCCACAGCCGGGCCAGCGGCGAGAGCGTGAGCCGGGAGGTGCTCTGGCGCAGCCGGGCCTGTACCGCGGCCACGGTGGGCGCCGGCCGGAACCCCGGGAAGAACGAGTCCCCGAGCGAGCTCCCCGCGCCCGCGGCCAGGGCCGCCGCGTGGAAGCGCTCGCCACTGCCCTGGGCCCGGACCACCAGCGGGCCACTGTTGCGCACCGGAGCCGGAGCATCCGGAGCCGGAGGCTGGCTCTCGACGCGGTCGACGTGGCGATCCACGAACCGGGCGCCCTGGGCCGTCGCGGCGGTGACGAGCGCCTCGCGCACCATCGCCAGCCCGCCCCGTCCCTGGGGCCAGCCATCCACCACCCACAGGCCACCGGGAGGCGCGGGCAGCAACTCCCGCCGTCCCTGGGCCAGGAGCTCCACGCCGCGCAGCTCCAGCGAGCGCCACTCCAGCGGGACGCGGCAGCCCAGCGCGGCCAGGCGCGAGCGACACTCGGGTGTCAGGACCACGGGCGGCGTGACGCTCTCGGATTCACCGTGCGAGTACACCCGCACTTCCAGCGCGATGCCGCGAGCGCGTCCATTGAAGAGCAGGGAGGCGGCCAGTCCCGCGCCGGCAATCCCACCGCCGATCACCGCTACCCTCGAACCGCTCACCAGCCTGCTTCCGCTCATCCGCACCCTCGCTCGCCCTTCGGTTCGCCGCCTGCTCTTCGAATCGCCTCAGTGCCTCTGCGCCACCGCCGAAGGGGGAACGACCATCGAGTTGCCGTACACCACCACCCGATCCCGCCCCTCTCGCTTGGCCACATAGAGCGCCGCATCCGCCGCCTTCAGCAGCGCCTCCGTGTTCTCGCGTGGCGTGCCCTGGGAGTGGTCCGCGATGCCCACGCTCACGCTCAGCCCGAAGGGGGCTGGCCGTCCATCACTGCGCTGCACCGTCACATTGCGCAGCCCGGCGCGGATGCGCTCGGCGAACGCCGCCGCCTCGATGGCTGTCTGGTGCGGCAGCAGGGCGACGAACTCATCCCCGCCGAAGCGCGCCGCGAAGTCCGACTCGCGCAGGTTGCTCTTGAGGTGCGAGGCGAGCGCCAGGATCGCCCGGTTGCCCACATCGTGGCCCATCCCGTCGTTGATGGCCTTGAGGTGGTCCAGATCGATCACCACCACCGACAGCGGATACTGGTAGCGGTTGGCGCGGCGGAACTCCTCTTCCATCCGCAGGGTGAGGGCCCGGAAGTTGGCCAGCCCGGTGAGCGCATCCGTCTGGGCCAGCACCCGGAGCCGGTGCTGGTGCTCGCTCTGCCGCAGCGCCCGGTCGATGCGCGCCAGCAGCTCTCGGGCGCTGGCCGGCTTGTGGATGAAGTCCACCGCGCCCATCTCCAGGCAGCGCTCCAGGGTGGCCTCGTCCGTGTCCCCGGTGAGGAAGATGACGGGCACGGCATCCGTGCGCACATCCTTCTGCAGGTTCTCCAGCACGGAGAGCCCATCCCCGCTGGGCAGGAACCGATCCAGGAGGATCAGATCCGGCCGGTGCTCCCGCGCCAGCTCGATGCCGGCTTCAGCATCGGGGGCCGTCAGCACCTCGAACTTCGACACCAGCAAGTCCGAGAGGCTTTCTCGAACACCCGCATCGTCCTCGATGATGAGGACGAGGGCCCGTTCACTGCCACGGCCGCGCCGTTCCATGCAACGCTCCGCTGCGCACGCCTGCCCCGAAATGGCAGGTCGAAGATCTCGAGCGCCACGCCCTATGGAGTGCTCCTGACGCCCTCGCGCCCCTCGCGCTTCCGCCGCCGTCGCCCGCAACTCCCAGCACTCGCTGTCAGCCGCAACCTTCACCCGAGACCTCCGGCTGCCAAGTCCACTCGTCTCTTTTTCCGCCGCCCCTCTGCGGAGGCGCGCTGGACGTGGGAGCAAGCCGTGTGCCCCGGGTGGAACCCGGCGGCCGGAGTTATTTCGGGCGGTTGCGGTGACCGCTACACTTCACGTCTTACTCGCCCGGAAGACCTTCCAGCGTGGGAAGTCGTGACGCGGTAGGAATTCCCGTACGCCGGAGAACGGATGAGGCCCCCAAGGTGCGTAGCTAACGTCGATTAATGAACTGCATGCGGCGTCCGCCGCCCCCGCCCATGGTGGGGGGAGGGGGAGGGGCCTCGAGGCCGAACTGCCACCAGGTGGGCTCGTAGGGCTTCATCTTCAGCCGCTTGTCGTTCTGCAGCTGGGTGAGGCTGGCCTTGAGCTTCTCCTCGGTGGGGTTGGTCTCCACGGCGCGCCCGAGCACACGCAGCGCCTTGTCCTTCTCCTTGATCTGCAGCAGGCACCAGGCGTACGCGGCCCAGATGACCGCATCCTTCTTGCCCGTCTTCACGGCGGCCTCGAAGGCGGCCTCCATGGCGGTGTAGTTCTTGCGCTGGTAGTGCAGGGCGCCCTCCATGGCCTTGGCCATGTAGTTGCGCGGGCCGCACCTGGCGAAGTGGGCCTGGGCGCCATCCAGGTCCTTGACCATGTACTTGAGCATGCCGATCTGCGCGTGGAGCTCGGGGCCGACCATGAGCTGCCACTTGTCGTAGACCAGGCCCTGCTCGAGCGTCTTCACGGCGCGCTCCACCTTCGCCTGGGCATCCTTCTGGTTGGTCGCCTGGGTGGCGAACTCCTTCTGGACGGAGTCCATGAGCTTCTGGATGCGGTTGGCGACGCGGCGGGCCAGGAGGATGAAGGTGCCGATGAAGGCGAGCAGGCCCGGGATGATGCCGGCCCAGATGGGGAAGCCGGCCAGCTTGGTGCCCAGGACGATGGCGATCCCGACACCCAGGGAGATGAGAAGGTTGTACATGCGCGGACCCTCTAGCCATTTGGCCGCGAGGCCGCAATCTCCGGGTGCATGAGAGCGTCAGCCGCGCTATACGTCTGCCGGGTTTTCAGGAACCCAGACAGGGCCCTCTGTCGAAATTGGTAGACGAGGCGGACTCAAAATCCGCTGCGGCTGACCCCGCGTCCCGGTTCGAGTCCGGGGAGGGCCACTCCGGAAGTCCAGGCAGTGCGCGTCGCGCGGCCCCGACGGGGCGCGCCCGGGACGAGGCCGCGGCCGTCCCCGGAAGGAGCCCGATGAAGGTGCTGGTGGCCGAGGACGACGCGAGCCTGCGCGAGGGCATGAGTGACGTGCTCTCGGAGCTGGCGGACGTGCGACCGGTCGACTCGGTGGACTCGGCCCTGGCGGCACTGCGTCAGGAGCGCTTCGCGCTGGTGATGACGGATCTGCGGCTGGCCGGTCCGGGCCGGGGCGGCCGCGCCATCCTGGAGGCGGCGCGGAAGAGGCTGCTGCCGGTGGCCATCGTCAGCGCGGCGACGCCGGAGGATCTGCAGAAGGCGCTGGCGCCGCTCGAGGCGGATGCGTTGCTGGCCAAGCCCTTCCAGCTCGAGGACATGATGGCGCTGGTGGAGCGCTTCCTCGCGCTGCGAGGGGACGTGGAGCGGCTGTCGGCGGAGCGCCCACCCGAGGGAGGGTGGACGGAGGTGTCGGAGGGCGTGCGGCTCCAGGCGGCGCCGGCCCAGGGCCTGACGTGGATCCGCCTGCAGCCGGGAGCCCGCTACGACTGGTCGCACCACCAGGGGCGAGCGGGGGTGTGGGTGGTGGACGGGGACCTGGAGGTGGACGGGGAGCGGCGGTCGGCTCCGTCCTATCTGTTCCTGTCCGCGCGCCAGCCCCAGCCGGTGAGCACCGAGCAGGGGTGCCTCGCGGTCTCGCTGGCCATGCGAGGCTGAGGACTTCGGGGACATCCGCGCGTGAGCACCCTTTGGCCTACTCCCTTGGACCCAGCGCGGCTGGGACGTCCGTCACGGCGGGCGGCCACGGCCGCCATCGAGACGCACGTCCAGGTGCTGCGCGGAGAGCCCCTGAAGGCCTCGCTCGCCAACGCGCTGCGGGAAGCGGGCGGGCTGGGAGGCCAGGAGCGGCGCTTCACGGCGCTGGCGGCGCGGGAGCTGTCCCGGCACCAGCGGCTGCTGGATCTGGCGGCCCGTACGCTCGGCCACCCCCCCAGCAAGATTGGGCTCACCGAGGACCAGGCGCTGGTGAGGTATGCGCTCTGGCGGCGGCTCTTCTGTGGCGAGGGCTGGAGCCGGATTGGCCCCGAGGTGAAGCTGCCGGGGCCGGTGCGGCCGAGGACGATCAAGGACGATCTGCTCGCCCGGGTGGTGGAGGATCCGCTGCCGGAGCCGCCGCTGCCCGACACCGCCGCCGAGCGCCTGGCGATCCGCTACTCGTTCCCCAACTGGCTGGTGGAGCGGCTGGCCGTGCTGCACCCGGAGCCGGTGCTGGAGGCGCTGCTCGCCGCGCTGGACGAGGAGCCGGCGCTGCACTTCCGGGTCAGGCCCACGGGGACGCGGGCGGAGGTGCTGGCCCAGCTGGCCGAGGAGGGCGTGGCCGCCGAGCCGGTGGAGCTGGCTCCGGACGCGGTGCGGATCGCCGACTCGAGCCACCGCGTCTTCGAGACGAAGGTGATGAAGACGGGCCGCCTGCAGGTCCAGGACGTGGGCAGCCAGCTGATCGCCGAGGTGTGCCGCCCGCCCGGGGGCTCGCTGGAGGGCCTCACGGTGGCGGATGTCTGCGCCGGAGCCGGGGGCAAGACGCTGGCGCTGGCGGACATGGTGGGGACAGCGGGCCGGGTGCTGGCGGGCGATCGCTCGCGGCGACGGCTGGCGCAGGCCCGCGAGCGGGTGAGGGACCTCTCGGTCCGCAACGTGTCCTTCCCGCACCCGCTGCCGCTGGGAGGGGCGGACGTGCTGCTGGTGGACGCGCCGTGCAGCGGGACGGGCTCCCTGGGGCGCGAGCCGGATCAGAAGTGGAAGCTCACCCCCAAGGCCATCACGGAGTTCCAGGAGACCCAGCTGGCGCTCCTGGATGAGGTGGCGCAGGAGGCACGGCCCGGCGCGCTCATCGTCTACGCCACCTGCTCCCTGCTGCCCGAGGAGAATGACGCGGTGGTGAAGGGCTTCCTGGAGAAGCAGCCGGGCTTCACGCTGGAGCCGGTGGCGCCGGTGCTGGGGCCGGAGCGGGCGGCGGCGCTCTGCGACGGCCCGTTCCTGCGGCCGCTTCCTCCCCGGGTTCCGGGCGGGGGCTTCTTCGCCGCCCGGCTGCGCAAGCTCCAGGGTTGACAGTCCCCAATGGCCCACGCTACGGACAATCTTGTCAGCTCTTCCGGGGGTAGCCCGTCTTGGCAGACGTGAAGCAGCAGGATGTTCTGAAGCAGATCCAGCAGGCGTTCCAGTCCGCCCAGGCGCAGCTGGCGCAGCTTCGCGAGGCGGTCACCCACACTGCGGAGCTGGCCCGGTTGAACTCGCGGGGAAACTCCCTGCAGATGGAGAAGGAGAAGGCCTACCGGGAGCTGGGCGAGGCAGTGTGGCGGATGGTGCAGAAGGGCAAGCTGGAGCTTCCTGCCTCGCTTGCCTCGGTGGTGAAGTCGGTGGAAGCAGCCGAGCAGCGGGCGGCGGCCCACGCGGCCGAGATCACCGACATCCTCCAGGAAGGAGAAGCGGTGGCGGCGCGGTTGAAGGGAAAAAACGACGGCAAGGTGCAAACTCCACTAGCACCCAGGCCGAAAAAGAAGTAGAAGGGCGCCGCTTTCGACGGTTGCCGCTCCCCAGAGCGGCGGCAGGACAGGTTTCGGGGCTATAGCTCAGCTGGGAGAGCGCTTGAATGGCATTCAAGAGGTCACCGGTTCGATCCCGGTTAGCTCCACAATGAAGCCCTCCGAGGAGAAATCCTCGGGGGGCTTCGGCTTTTGCGGGCCTGAGGAGCCGACTCCCGATGCGACTGCCGCCCCTGGCCCCGGACGCCACCTTCGCCCAGCTCGTCGTGGACGCCGATGAGCCCGAGGCCCGCCGCTTCCGCCGAGCCGCGGCGCTCGCGGACGCACCCGAGGTGGACTCGAGCGGGCTGGCCGAGCTGGGCTGCTCCGGCAGCGGCCAGTTCTCCCTCGCCGGCTGGCGGGAGCTCCAGGAGAAGCTCGGACCGCTGCCTCCCGGGGCGCTCTACGTCATCGATCTCCGCCAGGAACCGCACGGCTTCCTCAATGGGGCGGCGGTGAGCTGGTACGCCCAGCGGAACTGGGGCTGCGTGGGGCTCTCGGATGAGGAGGTGCTCCAGCTCGAGGCCCTGCGGCTCCGACTGCTGGGCCTCAGCCAGGGCGTCTGGGTGGGCCACGTCCGGGACGTGAAGGACGGCACGGCCCGGAACCTCACCGAGTGGAAGGTGGAGTCCGCCGTGAGCGAGGAGCAGGCCCTGGGACTTCCCGCGGGCCACTACCTCCGCCTGCCGGTCATCGATCATCTGCGCCCGAGCGACGGAGTCGTGGATCGCTTCCTCCTCTTCGTCCGAGCCCTGCGAGGGCAGGCGCACCTCCACTTCCACTGCCGTGGGGGCAAGGGCCGGACGAGCACCTTCCTCGCGCTGTACGACATGCTGCGCAACGCGGAGCGGCTCCCGCTGGAGGTCATCCTCGAGCGCCAGCGCCTCCTGAGCGGGTACGATCTGTCGAGTCCCGCCTCCGCCGAGAGCCCCAAGGCGCCCTACATCGCCGAGCGGTGGGACTTCATCACCCGGTTTCACCGCTATGCCCGCGAGAACCCCGGCGGAGAGCCACTGCTCTGGACGCGGTGGCTGAGCCAGCGAGGGTAGGGGGGCTCAATCGAGGACGCTCTCGTCCCAGGCGGTGACGACGGTCAGGTGCTGCTCGAAGGCCTTCTTGAGATCCACTGGCTCCAGCCGGACCTCGTTGGCCTGGGTCGGGCGCTTGGCGTCGTCATGAGGCATGTGGGCGGAGACCCGCGCGAGCAGCCGTAACCCCCGAGGCGCCGCCAGCGTGGAGATCACGTACTCGCGGGACAGCTGGGCGCGCACCTTGTCGAGGAACGGGGCGGGATCTCGAGACATGGCTCGGATGGCCTTCTGGCAGTTGCGACAGCAGTCCAGCGTCGAGAACATGTCGACGATGATGGCGTAGACCTTGTAGCCCTGGTTGGGCTGGTAGCCGTGGGCCACGAGCAACTCCTTGAGCAGCCGAGGTCCGTGCTCACGAAGCGCGGCGAGCACCCACTGCTCGCTGTGGAAGTAGACGTTCGAGAAGCCCATCCCGTTGAAGGCCGCGTTCGCTGCCTGGTAGGCCTGCTCGCCCTGCACGACATTCTCCCCTCGGTGCGTGTGGCCAGTCTGGAACGCACGAAAGTCGGTCTGCTGTTGCACGCTGCTCGCCAGGACTTCACGCCCGACGCCGTGGAGATCGGCTTGTTGCCGCTGGGTTCGGAGGGAGTGCTCGAGTCGAGTGCGCGCCACCCCCGCGGAGGCGGTGGCCGCGGTGAGCTTCTGCCCTACCAGAATGAGGGCGTCCTCCGAGCGCTGCTGGCGCTGCTTCATCCGAGCGATCTTCTTGGAATCGGCATCCTTGTGCGCCTTCCCCTGCTTGAGGGCCGCCTCCGCCGTGGCGATCTTCTTCTTCAGATCCTTGATCGCCTTCTCGAGATCCTTCTTTCGCTCCTTCAGCGCGTTGAACTCCTTCACCACGAGGTGATCCGCGTGTCGCTGAAGGACGGTAGGGCGGTGCTCCGAGGCGTTGAGGATGCGGCCGCGCTCCGCGTCGTTCTTGATCCCACCGCTCGTGAAGATCGCGAACTCCTCCGAGGCCGTGAGGATCCGGAAGCGTTGCTGGGTCGGGTCGAAGTCCAGGTGTCCATGCACGTACCGCCGCTGGACGGTGTCTCGCTCCGCCTGGACGTCCAGATCGTCGTAGTGCGCCGTGACGTCGTAGCTCGGATCACTCTTGCTGATCGGGAGCGTGTGCCGGTAGTGCGGCGCCGCCGAGACGATGGCGCCGAGCTCGACGACGCCGTGGTTCTTGTGGAACTCGGCGATGGAGAGACCGGAGTGCGAAGCCTGTCCCTTGAGCCCGAGCGTGCGGTGCGCCGTCGCGGGGATGTTCACCGTCTTCGAGGAAAGGCGCTTGCTGACGTACGAAGTCTGAAGCGCGCGAGTCCACACCAGGCCGGAGGTGCCTTCTCGGGCCACGAGCGGGGTGTTCCGCCCGTGGGTCGAGAGCACGTGCTGCACGTCTGCATACCGGTTGGCTGCCAGCGTGTAGGCAGTGCCGTTGTAGTTCCCCGCGCTGAGCCACGCCGCGAACTTGAAGCTGTTCCGGATGACGGGATTCGTTGCAAACCACTGGAGGAACGCCGCCTGAAGCTCAGTGTCCGGGAGAGTGGCCATAGGCGGCTCATTCTAGCCCACCATCCCGGACTCGAGCTCAGCGCTCGTCCTCGCCCTCATCCTCCGCGAGGATCCGGTAGAGCGAGCGGCGCGTCTCCGCGAGCACCTTGCGCGCCTCGGCTGCCTGCGCGGGAGTGCCGCTGGTGGCGATCTGCATCGCGGCCGTGCCGATGATCCGCATCAGGTTCATGAAGTCGAGCATCCCTTCGCCCGCCGCGCTGCTCATGGACTCCCATGGGGCGGCGACCTCCTCCTTGTGCTCCTTCACGTAGCTCTGGCCCTGCTCGGTGAGCGTGAACACGCGGCCGCCGCCAGACTCCTGGACGCGCACCAGGCCCTCATCCTCGAGCTGCTGCAGGGCGGGGTAGACCGAGCCCGGGCTGGGACGCCACATGCCCTGACTGCGCTGCTCGAGCTCCTGCATGATCTGGTAGCCGTTGCGCGGCTGCTCCGCGAGCAGCGCCAGGATCCCTGCTCGCACGTCTCCGCGCCGCGCCCGAGGCCCCGGACGGGAGCGATCCCACGGGAAGCCACCTCGGCCGAACGGAGGACCGAAGCCGAACGGGCCCCCGCGCCCGCCCGGCCCGTGCCCACGCCGACCCCCCATGGCCATTCGCTCGTGGGGATCGCAATCCGGGGACCCGAAGGGGCCTGGCCCGGGACGATGGAAGAAGTTCCAGAACGGTGCGCCGTGCATGTGCGTCTCCTCTCGCGGCAAGTTAGCTCGCGATATGTAAAAGATATATCGAGATAGCACGAAGTCAAGCCGTTCCGAGGAGCACACGGGCCTGGCCAAGGGCTCGTCTCCGAGCCCGCAACGCAAACGGCCGGGCCCCTGGAGAGGAGCACCGGCCGTTCGCGAGCAGTGACGCTCGAGCCTGGGTCTACGCCTTGCCGGCGAAGATGTTCATCACGTCCTTGAGCAGCTTGATGGACTCGTCGCGCGGACGCTGGAAGGCGTTGCGGCCCATGATGGAGCCGAAGCCGCCACCCTGGTGGATCTGCTTGATCTCCGCCAGCAGGTCCGCGGTGCCCTTGGACTCGCCGCCCGAGAAGATGACGATGCGCTTGCCGTTGAACGCCGAGCGCACCACCTCGCGCACGCGGTCGGCCATCGTCTGGGTGGCGATGCTGGCCTTGTCGAAGGCCTTCTTGGCCTCGGGCTGCTCGATGTGGTCCTGCGGCGGCTTCACCTTGATGATGTGCGCGCCGAGCTGGGCGCTGATCTGCGCCGCGTACGCCACCACGTCGATGCCCGTCTCACCCTCCTTGGACATGTTGCCGCGGGGGTAGGCCCAGAGCACGGTGGGCAGGCCGTAGGACTTGGCCTCGGCGATGATGTCGCGCAGATCCTGGTACTGCTCGTTGCGCGCGCCCGAGCCCGGGTAGATGGTGTAGCCCACCGCCACGCAGCCCAGTCGCACCGCGTCCTTCACGGAGGACGTCACCGCGGACATGGGGTTGGCCACCTTGGCCAGCGAGTCCGAGTTGTTCACCTTGAGGATGAGGGGAATCTCCCCCATGTACTTGCCGGCGACGGCCTCCAGGAAGCCGAGCGGCGCCGCGTACGCGTTGCAGCCCGAGTCGATGGCCAGCTGGATGTGGTAGTCCGGATCGTACCCGGCGGGGTTCGGACCGAAGGAGCGCGCGGGGCCATGCTCGAAGCCCTGGTCCACCGGGAGGATGACCAGCTTGCCCGTGCCGGCCAGCGTGCCGGTGTTCAGCAGGCGCGCCAGGTTGGTGAGGGTGCCCGGGCTGTCGGACGGGTACCACGAGAGGATCTGCTTCACGCGATCGGTGTAGGCCATACGACTCCTTGGTCTCGGGGCCGGGGCCATGGGGCCGGCCCGGTCGGAACGGCGCGGATTGTGCTTCTCACGTCGCGGAGCGCAAGGAGATCCGGCGAAAAAGTGTCAGCGCCCATACGCCCCGAGCCGCTCGGGCCAGGAAGGTTCCCCAGCGGCTGACGGGAAACATAAAGAAGCGGTGACGAGGCCCGCATGAAGAAGGATGCTGCTCCGCCGTGGCTCGTGCGAGCAGGCCGGGCCGCCAACGAGGGCCATCGGTGAGACGGACAGTGCTGGGACATCTGGTGGGAGTAGGGCTGGCGCTCGCGGCCGGGACGGCCACGGCGCAGGGCGTTCCAGGAGCCGCGCAGGGCGCGCCCGCGCCAGCAGGGCAGGGTACCTCGGTTCCGACGCCGGCGGGGCAGGGCGCCTCGGTGCCGGTGCCAGGGACGCAGGGAGGCCAGAGCGCCACGCCCCAGGCCCAGGAGGCCGCCACCCAGGACGCGACCCGCTCCACCCAGCAGCAGGCGCAGGTATCGGAGGGGGCTCCGGCGCAGGCGGCGGAGCCGCTCACGCTCGCGCGGCTGGTGGAGCGCGCTCGCCGCTCGGACGCGCGCGTGGAGGAGGCGGAGGCGGAGCTGCGCAGGCTCCAGGCGCTCCAGCGCCAGGCCCACTGGGCGTGGTTCCCCAAGTTCGAGACCGTGGTGGGCTTCGGCGGCCCCACTCCCGAGGCGTACAACGACGGTTTGGGAGGGCCTCCCACGACGGAGGCCTCGCGCGAGGGAGACCTGAACTTCGGCACGCTGGGCGTCACGTTCCGCGCCGAGGTCAACGCCCTGCTGCCCATCTACACCTTCGGCAAGCTCACGGCGCTGGAGAAGGCGGGGGACCAGGGCCCCATCATTGGCGCGGCCCTGCGAGAGCGGGCGCGAGACGAGGCCGGCTTCCAGGCCGCGCAGGCCTTCTATGGGTATCAGCTCGCGCGCTCAGGCCTCGCGCAGATCGAGGACGTGGGCAAGCGGTTGGAGGACGCCGGCAAGCGCATCAACGAGATGCTCGAGGAGGAGTCCCAGCAGGTCTCGAAGATCGACACGTACAAGGTGAACTTCTTCCGGCAGGTGGTGGCCGCTCGCCTCGCCGAGGCGCGGCAGGGGCAGGCCGTCGCGCTGGCGGCCATCCGCATGCTTGCGGGCGCGAAGCCCGACGAGCGGCTGGAGATCGCCGACGTGGAGCTCCCGCTGGAGGAGGAGTTCACTCCTCCCACGCTGGAGAAGGCGCTCACGCTGGCCGATCAGCACCGGCCCGAGCTGACGGCCCTCCAGGCCGGCATCGCGGCGCGCGAGCAGGAGGTCCTCATCCGAGAGCGCTCCTACTACCCGGACCTGGGCATCATCGGCTTCGCGCGGTACGCGTACACCACCAACGCCACGCCCCAGCGCTCTCCCTTCGCCGACGATCCCTACAACGATCGCAGCGTGGGCATCGGCATCGCCGCGCGCGGCACCTTCGACATCCCCATCAAGAACGCACAGCTCGATCAGGCGCGAGCGGAGCTGGACAAGCTCAAGGCCCAGCAGCGGCTGCTCCAGGCCGCCATCCACCTGGAGGTGGCGAAGGTGCATGGCGAGCTGGTGAGCGCGCTCGAGCGCGCCCGGGCCTACTCGGAGGGAGAGAAGAACACCCGGCGCTGGGCCACCGCCGCCTATGCCGCCTTCGATCTGGGTACAGGCGACACCCGCGAGCTGATGGATGCCTTCACCGCGCTCGCTCAGGCCTCGGCCGAAAGGGCCAAGGGCTGGTTTGACGTGCGTGTGGGAATAGAAGCGCTGAACCGCGTCACCGGCACACCCCCCTCGGGGCCGTGAATAACGGACCGGTCCCTCCTGTCGTCTCTTCCGACATCCACACCTGGAGACTCGAAAACGATGCTTGCACCTCTGATTGCCGCAACGCTGCTCGCCGCAACGCCCGCGACGCCTCTCGACGTCGTCAAGGGGGGGTACTCGGATGTTCAGAAGGCCGCCAACGCGCCCGGAGCCACCGTCGATCAGCTCGCCAGCGTGGTGGAGAAGTTCGTCGATTTCGAGGAACTGGCGAAGCGGGCCCTCGGGAAGACCTGGGACACGCTCACTCCCGCCCAGCGCAAGGACTTCGCGGAGACCATGAAGGGCCTGCTGCGCGCCTCCTATGCCCAGAAGGCCCTCGGTCAGGCCAACGCGGACGTGAAGTATGGCAAGGAGGCCATCAAGGGTGACGAGGCCACCGTCAACACCACCGTCACCGTGAAGAAGGACCAGGTCCCCGTCGACTACCGGCTCTACAAGACGGCGGGGAAGGCGAGCACCTGGCGCATCTACGACGTCATCACCGACGAGGTCTCCCTCGTGGAGACGTATGCCGGCCAGTTCCGCAAGCTGCTGGCCGACAAGGGGTTCGACGGCCTGCTCTCCACCTTGAAGAACAAGCGGGCGCAGCTGGAGAAGAACTCCCAGGCCTCCGCCAACGGGGCCGGCTCCCAGGCTCCGGCCACCAAGCAGTAGCGGGAGGCGTCAGCGCCCTCGGGCCTGAGAGTCCTGGCCCAGGGCGCTGGCCAGCCCCTGCGCGAGCGGAATGGCGGCGGTGAAGCCCAGCTCCTTCTCCGCCCGCTCCGGCGAGCAGGTCCACGCCGGGAAGCTCATCTCCCGGACCTTGTCCCGGTTGAGGATGGGAATGGTGCCCCGCACGCGCGCGGCCAGCTCCGAGCCCAGGCCCACCACGTAGCTGACCGTCTCGGGCACCGGCACCACCGCCGGCTTCGCGCGGCCCATGGCCTGCGCGAGCGCCTGGCAGAAGTCCTCCCAGCGGTGCTCCGTGCCGTCCGACACCATGTACACGCCCGCGGTGGGATCGTTCGGGCTCAGCGTCTGCCCGCGCTCGGTGGCCGCGAGCAGCGCCGTGCAGAGATCATCCACGTGGATGAGCGAGTAGTGCTTGGGGCCGAAGCCGCTCTTGAGCATCACCCCGAAGCGGGCCATGGGGAGCATGGACGGCAGGAACTCCTGGTCCCCCGGCCCGTACACGATGGGCGGGCGGACGATGACGGACGGAACCCGGTCGGCGAACTCGCGCACGGCCTGCTCACCGCCCAGCTTGCTGCGGCCATACAGCGACACCGGAGCCGGGGGCTCCTCCTCGCGCCGGGGGCGCCCCGGAATCGACGGCCCGGCGGCCGCCAGCGACGAGCAGTAGACGAGCCGGGGAGGAGAGGGCAGCTCCGCCATGGCCTTCACCAGCCGGCGCGTGCCCTCCGCGTTGCCCTGGAAGTAGCCCTCGGGCCCACGGGCCTTGGTGACGCCGGCCAGGTGCAGCACGCAGTCCACGCCCTTCACGGCCTCGGTGAGCCCCTCACCCGTGAGCAGATCGCCCACCGCGAAGCGGGCCCCGAGCGAGTCCAGCACTCCTCGCTTGGAGGTCCGGCGCACGAGCGCGGTGAGGGTGTCGCCCCGCTCGACGATGCGACGCGCGAGCCGCTGGCCGATGAACCCGGTGCTGCCGGTGAGGAGGATGTGCACGATGAAACTCCGTGTCCGTGTCGGAAGTCAGGCGGCGCGCAGGGTAGCGCTCAGAGCGAGCGCTCGTAGATGCGGTGCGTCTTCGAGCGCTGGCCACCCATGGACTCGATGGCCCGGTTCACCAGGTGGTTGTCCTCGAGCGTCCAGGAGATCTCTCCGCCCTCGTAGCCGAGCTCACGCGCGGTGCGCAGCGTGTCCAGGTACAGGATGGCGTCCAGCCCCCGGCGGCGGTAGCCCTCCTTGATGCCGAGGGTGATGAGGCGCAGCCGGCGGATCTTCTTCGAGGCCAGCAGCATCTTCGTCAGGCCGATGGGCAGCCCGAAGGTCGTCAGCCGCCCGCCCGCCGCCTTGATCGCATGGTTGGCGTCCGGGATCGTCATGGAGAAGGCCACCGGCTCGCCCTTCACCTCGGCGATCAGCAGCAGCCTCGGCTCGACGATCTGCTTCAGATCCCTGGCCAGGTGATCGAACTCGCGCTCCGTCATCGGTACGAAGCCCCAGTTCTTCTCCCAGGCCGCGTTGTAGATGCCCTTGATGAGGGACACCTCGGCCTCGAACCTCTTCAGATCCACCGAGCGCACGGTGACGCCCTCGCGCTGGCGGATCTTCTCGGCGATGCGCGCCACCTTCTCCGGCGCCGACACCGAGGCGGACAGCTCGAAGGACCACAGATCCTTGGCCTTGGTGAAGCCGTTGGCCTCGATCAGCGCGGCGTAGTAGGGCGGGTTGTACGTCGTCATGATCGCCGGCGGCTTGCCGAACCCGTCCACGAGCAGCCCGCACTCGTGGTTGGTCGAGAAGTTCATCGGCCCCAGGACCTTGACGAACCCCTTGGAGCGCAGCCACTCCGACGCGGCGTCGAACAGGGCCCGCGCCACTCCCGCGTCGTTGATGCACTCGAAGAGGCCGAAGAAGCCCTCGTTGGTGCCGTGGAAGTCGTTGTAGTGCGGGTCCTTCACCGCCGCGATGCGGCCCACCACCTGGCTTCCACGCCGCGCCAGGAACAGCTCCACCTCTCCGAACTCGAAGAAGGGGTTCTTCTTCGGATCGAGGAAGTCCTTGCGCTCCATCTCCAGGGGCGGCACCCAGTTCGGGTCGCCCTGGTAGATGGAGTACGCCATGCGGATGAAGGCGAGTTTGTCCGCGCCGCTCCGCACCGGAGACACCGTCACGTCGGGAGGCACGGAGGGCAGGGGAGCGGCGGGCGATGGCTCGGCGGGCAGGGCCATGGGCGCCTAGTTCCTTTCCGCCTGGCTGCCGCCGTGCTGCTCCTGGCCGTTGCGCATGAAGAAGTGCGCCCCCTTCTCCAGCAGCAGCCCCGTCAGCTCCCCGCGCTTCTGCCACAGGCGCTTGGAGGCGCCCGGCAGCTTGCGCAGATCCGCCGGCTGCAGGTTGGCCGCGCGCCACGTCAGCTGCTCCACCGCGTCGAAGATCTTCCCGGCCACCTCGCGCGAGGACATGCGCGAGAGCTGATCCAGCGTGATGCCCCCGTTCTGCAGGCCCTGGCCCTCGGAGGCCGCCGCCCACTTCTCGGAGGCCTTGTTGGCGCGCACGCCCGTGCCCGGCCGGGCGATCTTCACCGGCTCGTACACCGTGGGCCGCGTCTCGGGGATGACCTCCATGCGCCGGCCGATCTTCTCGAAGGTGTCCAGCACCCGGTCCAGCTGCGCGTCGGTGTGCGTGGCCATGAAGCTGGTGCGGATGAGCGCGTGGCCCGCCTCGACGGCCGGAGGAATCACGGGGTTGGCGAACACGCCCGCCTCGTGCAGCGCCTTCCAGAAGCGGAAGCACTTCACCTGGTCGCCGATGTGCACCGGCACCACCGGCGTCACCGACACGCCCGTGTCGAAGCCCATCGCCCGGAAGCCGTTGTGCATCTTCTCGGCGATGTCCAGCAGACGCGCGCGCCGCTGCGGCTCCGACTCGATGATCTCCAGCGCCTTGAGCGCCGCGGCGATGGACGCCGGCGTCATGGAGGCCGAGAAGATGACCGAGCGCGCCTTGTGGCGGATGTAGTTGATGACCTCGAAGGGGCCGGCCAGCACGCCGCCCAGCGACGCGAAGCTCTTGGAGAAGGTGCCCATCGTCAGGTCCGTCTCCGCCTCCAGCCCGAAGTACTCGGGCACGCCGCGGCCCTTCTCGCCCAGCACGCCCATGGAGTGGGCGTCATCCGTCATCACCCGCGCGTTGTACTTCTTGGCCAGCTCCACGATGCGCGGGAGGTTGCAGATGTCTCCCTCCATGGAGAACACGCCGTCGGTGACGATGATCTTTCCCGCGTCGGGCTCGGCCGCCGCCAGCAGCTGCTCCAGGTGCTCCATGTCGTTGTGGCGGAACTTGCGCTCCGTGGAGAAGCCCAGGCGGATGCCGTCCACCAGCGAGGCGTGGTTCTGCCGGTCGCTGAAGACGATGTCGTGCCGGCCCAGGATGGACGACAGGGCCAGGTTCGTCTGGAAGCCGGTGGAGATGACGAGCGCGGCCTCGCGGTTGAGGAACCTGGCCAGCTTCGCCTCCAGCTCCTCGTGCAGCGCCAGCGTGCCGTTGAGCAGGCGCGAGCCGGAGCACGTGGTGCCGAACTTCTCCACCGCCTTGGTGGCCGCTTCCTTCACTCGCGGGTCTGCAGACAGTCCCAGGTAGTTGTTCGAGCCCACCATGATGACCCTGCGTCCCTCGATCTCCACCTCCGTGGCCCCGTGCGAGGCCTCGATGGAACGGAAGTAGGGATACAGGCCAGTGGCCTTCGCGATGCGGTAGTCCTTCCAGTTACGGCACTTGTCGAAGACGTCGCTCATGGTGGTCCTTCTGTCTGCGTCGGGGGGGATCCTGGAGCGGACTCGGGGCGCACGTGTGATTCCAGGTGCCTACCGGCCTGACACACCTGGTGCTGCGTGCGACCTCCTCGGGGCGACGCGGTGGCCGTGAATAAAGAGGCTTTCCGGGACTGTCAAGGCGCCAACCTTCAATGGTATGGCAGCCGTGTCAGGGTCTGACACCGGGTCAAGAAGCTCCCATCCCCCCTTCAGCCCCTGTGAGGCGCTCGATCTTCCGAGCGGGAACAGGGTGTAAGTGCCGCGGCGCGGCTGGGGAGTGGTGCTCCCGTGCCATGGAAGGCTCCGGTCGCTGGATTTGTTGACGAGGCCCTGACAGAAACGTGGCCGGAAGTTTGCTTTCGCCGGCCGGGCGAGGTGGAGACAGGTGAAGAGTCTGCGTCAACGGTGGTTCGAGCGGTTCATCCAGGGCGCCTTGACGAAGCCCGGATGGTTGTTGGCGCTCTTCGTTCTGCTGGGGCTGGGAGGAGCGCTGCTGGCCTCGCGCCTGGAGTTCCGGGGCTCCTTCGTGGAGCTGCTGCCCGCCGGGGCGCGCGAGGTGCAGGACCTGACGCGGGTGTCGCAGAAGGCGGGCGGAGACGGCTACCTGGTGCTGCGCGCGCGGGGGGCCTTGCCCGAGACGCTGCGGACGTACGCGCAGGAACTGCAGGGCCAGCTCGAGAAGCTGCCGCAGGTGCGCTACGTGGAACACCACTTCGACGTGGGCTTCTTCCTGAAGAACGGCCTGCTGTTGCAGCCCGCCGAGCAGCTGGACGCGCTGCGCACCGATCTGGAGGCGCGCATCCGCTACGAGCAGCGCCAGCTCAACCCCTTCTACGTGGAGCTGGTGAAGACGCCGGAGCCGCTCACCTTCGAGGAGATCTCGCGCAAGTACCTGCCCGAGTCCCCGGTGCGCGAGGATCTGACGTCGGTGGACGGCACCGAGGTGTACCTGTTCATCAAGCCGGCCGGGACGGCGGCGGACCTGGGCTTCGCGCGGCAGTTCGTGGACGAGGCCAAGGCCGTGGCGGCGCGGGTGGCGCAGCGCTACCCGGGCGTGGTGGTGGACTCGACGGGCAACTTCCAGAGCCGCATCGAGGAGGACTCGGTGATGCGGCGGGATCTGGCCAACGCGGGCCTGCTGTCCGCGCTGCTGGCGGTGGGGCTCATCCTGCTGGCCACGCGGCGCATCTCGGCGCTGGCGGTGGTGGGCATGCCGGTGATGGTGGGCGTGCTGCTCACGTTCGCCTTCGCGCAGCTGGTCATCGGCCACCTGAACGTGGTGACGGGCTTCCTGGTGGCCATCCTCATCGGCCTGGGCATCGAGTACGGGGTGCACCTGGCCATGCGCTACTGGGAGGAGCGGCGGCGGCACGACGTGCGCGAGGCCCTCTCCGAGGCGGTGCGAGGCACCTTCTCCGGCGCGCTCACCTCGGCCGTCACCAACGCGTCCGCCTTCCTGGTGCTGCTGTTGGCGCAGTTCCAGGCGTTCCAGCAGTTCGGGCTGCTGGCCGGCATGGGCGTGATGCTGGCGGTGCTCGCCGCGTACGGCCTGGGGCCGGCGCTGCTGTCCATCGCCGAGCGCATCCGCCCGTTCCGCGCCCCGTCCTCCGCGGGCGCCTCTCCCGCGAGCGCGCCTCACTCGAATACCCAGGAGCGCATGGGTCCGCGCTGGCCCACGTCCGTGGTGGCGGGCCTGGCGCTGGCGGTGCTGGCCTTCGCGGGGTTCTCGGTCTTCATGGCGCCCCGGCTCGGCTTCGAGACGGACATGCGCAAGCTGAAGGGGGACTCGCCCTCCTCGCGGTTGGATGATCACATCACCGCGCAGCTCGGCACGCCGCTCAACCCGGCCATCCTCCTGGTGGACGATCTGGAGCAGGCCCGGACGGTGCGGCAGATCATCTCCGACGTGCAGGCGCGGCACGGCGCGGACTCCGTCTTCCTGCGCTCCGCCTCGCTGGTGGATCTGATCCCCACGGACGTGGAGCGCCGTCAGCAGGCGCTCTCCCGGCTCCAGACGCTGATGGCCGGGCTGCCGGAAGAGCTCCTCGCGGAGCCGCGCGTGAAGAGCTTCCAGGACATGATGGGCGCCCAGCCGTATGGGCTCGAGCAGCTCCCGATCGAGGCGCGCCGGCGCTTCGAGGCGCTGGATGGCAAGGGGATGTTCCTGCTGCTGTTCCCCTCCGTGTCCAACTACGACACGCGCGATCTCCACCGCTGGGCGGCGCAGCTGGACGAGGTGGTGGTGGGGGCGCGGGAGAAGGGCATCGATCTGTCGGTGCTGGACAGCAACCGCATCGCCTCGCGCATCTTCGCGCTGGTGCGCGGGGATGGGCCGTTCATCCTGGGCGCGGCGGCGGTGGTGGTGTTCCTGGCCATCTTCGCCAGCCTGCGCAGCCTCAAGCGGGCGCTGCTCGTCGCGGGGCCGCTGTTCCTCGGCATGGTGTGCCTGGCCGGGGGCATGTACCTGTTCGACGTGCAGCTGAACTTCATCAACGCGGTGGTGCTGCCCAACCTGCTGGCGATCGCGGTGGACAACTCCGTCCACCTGTACCACCGGTATGAGGAGGAGGGGCCGGGCTCCCTGGGCCATGTGGTGCGGCACACGGGGCTGGCGGCCGTGGTGGCCACGCTGTCCAACGCCGCCGGCTACGGCGCGCTGCTCGTGGCCAGCCATCAGGGACTGCGCTCGATTGGACAGATTGCGCTCCTGGGAGTCGTGTGCACCTTTCTCGGAACGACAGTGTTCTTCCCGGCCTTGCTGGCGCTGCTTGAGCGCTGGAAGGCGCGCAGGCAGGAGGGGGCAGGGGAGGGAGCGGTGGTTCGGAGTCTGGACATTGGCGCGGAGCGCGAGCCCGCCTCGCAGCCCGTGGAGCGTAGGTCCGCATGAGTCCCTGGTCCCTGGAGAGCCTGAGGTTGCTCGACGGCCAGCGGAAGGTGCGCCTCAAGGCCGTGGACCTCATCATCATCGGCGCCTGCTCGCTCGCCGCCCTGACGCTCGTGGGGCCGGCCCGCTGGGCGCCCGGCGCGCTGGAGTCCGCCGCCGGCTTCACCCTGTTCGCGCTGGGGCCCCTGGTGCTCCGGACGGCACAGGCGGCGTGGCCTCGCAGGCGGGTGCTGCGCTGGGTGGCCGACTTCTGGCTGCTGCCCGTGGCGATGATGGGCCATGAGCTGCTCAATCCGCTGGTGGACGCCTTCACCCCGGTGCTGAAGGACGCCCAGCTCGCGACGATGGATGAGCGGCTCTTCGGCACCCAGGTGTCGGTGCTCGTCTCCAACGCGGTGCCACCCTGGCTGATGGACGTGCTGATGGTCTGCTACTACGGCCACTTCATCTGGGGCCTGGTGCTGGGGCTGGTGCTGTACTTCCACAAGCGCGTGGCGGCCTTCGATGAGTACCTGCTGGCGCTCGGCCTGTTCTTCACGCTGGGGTACTCGGCCTACATCGTCGTGCCCGCCATCGGGCCGCGCTTCTTCCTCCTGGGCGCCTTCTCCGGGCCGCTCTCCGGGGTGTTCGTCACGTCGTTGCTGGACTCGATGATGCGGACGCCCGTCTTCGTCCGGGACTGCTTCCCCTCGGGCCACACCGGCGCCACGCTGCTGGTGCTCTTCTATTCGTTCCGGTTCTCCCGCCGGGTGTTCTGGGTGATGCTGCTGCCGGGCATCGGCCTCATCGTGGCGACGCTGGCGGGGCGCTTCCACTACGCCACGGACCTGGTGGCGGTGCTGCCCCTGGTGGTGCTCGTCGTGGGCGCGGCCATGGCCCTCTCCCGAGCGGGGAGCCGTCGTCGCGGTTTCGCACCCGCGCGTTCCGTCCCCATGGACGCTATCGTGCGCCCCTAGCGCGCCGGCAGTCTCCCCCATCGCCGGCCGCCAGGAGCCTCACGATGAGCCGGCCACACGCCGCGGAACGCGTCTCCCGCTTCGGCACCACCGTCTTCTCCGAGTTCAGCGCGTTGGCCCAGAAGCACGGCGCGGTGAACCTGGGGCAGGGCTTCCCGGACTTCGACGGCCCCGACGCGGTGAAGGAGGCCGCGCAGAAGGCCATCCGTGACGGCGTCAACCAGTACGCCATCACCACGGGCGCCAGGGATCTGCGCCTGGCCATCGCCGAGCACGCGGCGCGCTTCCACGGCCAGCAGGTGGACCCGGACACCATGGTCACCGTCACCAGTGGGGCCACCGAGGCCATCCTGGATGTCATCCTCGGGTTGGTGGATCCGGGCGACGAGGTGGTGGCCTTCGAGCCCTTCTACGACTCGTACGACGCGAACATCACCTTCGTGGGAGCCAAGGCGCGCTACGTGCCGCTGCGCGCTCCGGACGCGCAGCACCCCGAGTGGTGGATCGACCAGGCGGAGCTGGAGGCGGCCTTCAGCCCGCGCACGCGGCTGCTCATCCTGAACTCGCCGCAGAACCCCACGGGCAAGGTGTTCACCCGAGCGGAGCTGGAGCGCATCGGCGAGCTGTGCGTGCGACATGACGTGAAGGTGCTCTCGGACGAGGTGTACGAGCACATCGTCTTCGCGCCCGCCCGGCACGTGCGGCCCTCCACCATCCCCTCGCTGGCGGACCGGACCATCACCGTGAGCAGCATGGGCAAGACGTTCAGCCTCACGGGGTGGAAGATCGGCTGGGTCATCGCGCCGCCGCCGCTGCGTGACGCGGTGCAGCGCGCGCACCAGTTCGTGACGTTCGCCACGGCCTCGCCGCTGCAGGCGGCCACCGCTGCCGCGCTGCGTCTACCGGACAGCTACTTCCAGGAGCTGGCGGACCGCTACCTGGCGCGCCGCGAGAAGCTGCTGCGAGGCCTGCGGGAGGCGGGGCTGCCCGCGCACGCGCCCGAGGGCAGCTACTTCATCCTGGCGGACATCTCCCACCTGGGCTTCCCGGACGACGTGACCTTCTGTCGGCACCTGGTGACGCAAGTGGGCGTGGCGGCCATTCCTCCCAGCGTCTTCTATTCCCCGGAGCACAAGCACCTGGGTCGGGGCTTCGCGCGCTTCGCCTTCTGCAAGACGGACGGGGTGCTGGACGAGGGGGCCCGCCGCTTGCGTGATGGGCTCTCGAAGCCTCGCTGACACGGCCGCTCCACTCGGCTTGCGACCCCTGGATGCGGGTGCTACATCCCCGCGCCATGCCTGCGCGCACTGCTCCGAAGACCGTCGCTCGCTCCGTCTCCTCCCAGTCCCAGAAGAAGGCCGTTGCCAGCCCGAAGGCTCGCAAGCCTTCGAAGCTGGCCAAGGTCGCCCAGAAGGTGACCAAGGCTGGCAAGGCCGCCGCCAAGGCCGGCAAGGCCGCGGTGAAGAAGGTGGCGCCCAAGAAGAAGGCCGCGGCGCTGAAGAGCTTCGACGCGGCCACGGTGAAGACCGCCACGAAGCAGGCGGAGAAGTGGGCCAAGGAGGAGCTGTCGCAGGTGACGGCGAAGATGCCGCTGCGGCGCAAGCAGTTCATCACGGACTCGGGCGTGCCCATCCCGGACGTCATGACGCTGGCGGACCGCAAGGACGAGCAGGCCGACCGCATCGGTCTGCCGGGGCAGTTCCCGTTCACCCGCGGCGTGCAGCCCACCATGTACCGGGGCCGCCTCTGGACGATGCGCCAGTTCGCGGGCTTCGGAACGCCGGCGGACACGAACAAGCGCTTCAAGTACCTCATCAGCCACGGCATGACGGGCCTGTCCACGGCCTTCGATATGCCCGCGCTGATGGGCTACGACGCGGACCACTCCATGAGCCGCGGCGAGGTGGGCAAGGAGGGCGTGGCCGTCTCCACGCTGCGTGACTTCGAGATCCTCTTCGACGGGATCCAGCTGGACAAGGTCACCACCTCGATGACGATCAACGCGAGCGCGATCGTGGCGCTCTGCATGTACATCGCGGTGGGCGAGAAGCAGGGCGTTCCGATGGAGAAGCTGGCGGGCACCATCCAGAACGACATGCTCAAGGAGTACATCGCGCAGAAGGAGTGGATCGTCGCTCCCCGGCCGGCCGTGCGCATCGTCACGGACATGATCGAGTTCTGCACCAAGCACATGCCCAAGTGGTACCCGGTGTCGATCAGCGGCTACCACATCCGCGAGGCCGGAGCGACGGCGGTGCAGGAGCTGGCCTTCACGCTGGCCGACGGCATCGGCTACGTGGAGGAGTGCGTGAAGCGCGGGCTGGACGTGGACACGTTCGCCCCGCAGCTCAGCTTCTTCTGGGACGTGCACAACGACTTCTTCGAGGAGATCGCCAAGTTCCGCGCCGCGCGCCGCATCTGGGCCAACGTGATGCGCTACCGGTTCGGCGCGAAGAACCCGCGCTCGTGGCAGCTCAAGACGCACGCGCAGACGGCGGGCGTGTCGCTCACCGCGCAGCAGCCCTACAACAACGTGGTGCGCACGGCGCTGCAGGCCCTGGCGGCGGTGCTGGGCGGCACGCAGTCGCTGCACACCAACTCGCTGGACGAGACGTACGCGCTGCCCACCGAGGAGTCGGTGACGATCGCGCTGCGCACCCAGCAGCTCATCGCGCACGAGTCCGGCGTGGACCGCGTGGTGGACCCGTTGGCGGGCAGCTACTACGTGGAGTACCTCACCGACGAGATGGAGAAGCGGGCGATGGAGTACATCCGCCGCATCGACGAGATGGGCGGCATCATCCGCGCGGTGGAGGAGCAGTACCCGCAGAAGGAGATCGGCGAGAGCGCCTACCGCTTCCAGCGCGAGGTGGAGCAGGGCGACAGGCTCATCGTCGGCGTGAACGCGTTCAAGTCCGAGAAGGACGCTCCGATCGAGCTGCTGCACATCGACGAGAAGGTGGCCGAGGAGCAGAAGGCGCGGCTGGCGGAGGTGAAGGCCCAGCGCAACAACGAGGCCGTGCAGGCGGCGCTGGCCAAGGTGGAGGCGGCGGCGCGCGGCACGGACAACATGATGCCGCCGGTGCTCGAGGCCGTGAAGGCCTACGCCACGCTGGGAGAGATCTGCGACGTGTTCCGCAAGGTGTGGGGCGCCTACCGCGAGGGCGGGGCGTTCTGAGCGCCGCCGGGTGTCGCGACGGCTACACCCGACCTTCGGCTTCCGTGTGATGTCGCGCTCCTGGGCGCGCCTGGGTGATACAGCTGACCCATGCGCCCCTCCTTCCTCGTAGCGGCACTCCTGCTGCTGGCCTCCGGCTGCGCCACGACGCCGGCCGCAGCCAACGTTCCCGGGCTCGATCCCGAGCTGCGCGGCTACGCGTACCCGTTCACCGTCCACGAGCTCGAGTTCGAGTCGCAGCGGCAGCCGCTCCGCATGGCCTACATGGACGAGCGGCCGGCGGACTGGCAGGTAGACTGCCTGGCAGTGGGGGATGCCCTGGTAAATAGGGTGCAGGTGGGGTAACCTCACGGGTTGTCTTCCAAGGAGGTGGGTGGGATGGGTCAGAGTCGAGGAAAGAAGCCGGCGACGTACGAGGACATCGAAGCGCTGCCGGTTGGGTGGGTCGGGGAGATCATCAGTCATGAGCTGTACGCCTCGCCTCGCCCCGCATTCCGGCACCTCCATGTGGCCACCCGGCTGGGAAATCTCCTGGGGCTGCCGTTCGATCTCGCGCGCGGCGGGCCGGGAGGGTGGTGCTTCCTGGATGAGCCGGAGCTGCACTTCCGCCACAACGTCCTCGTCCCGGACCTTGCGGGCTGGCGCCGTGAGCGCATGCCGGAGCCTCCTGATGTTCCCTGGGTCACCCTCGCTCCGGACTGGGTCTGCGAAGTGCTCTCCGCCTCCACCCGGCTCGTGGACCGGGGGCGCAAGATGCCGCTGTATCACTCCGAGGGCGTGAGCCACGCGTGGCTCATCGACCCGGAGCGCTACACCCTGGAGATCTATCGGAACGAGAAGCGCGGGTGGGCACGCGTGGGGCTCCATGAGGGTGGGGCCATCGTCCACGCAGAGCCCTTTGACGCCATCTCCCTGGAACTGGGTCTGCTATGGATGCCCCATCGGAGCCGGGCGGCACACCCATAAGCCCGCGGCTCGGGGCCCCTCGTGAGCTTCTTCGGTGAGCTGTACCTGCGCAGTACCCAGCCGTTCCTCTCGGCGGACATCACCGCCCGGGAGATCGCCTACCTGCAGCGGTGCTTCACCGGCCTCTCGCTCCCAGGCCCGGTGGCGGATCTCGGCTGCGGCCACGGGCGCCACGCCGCTCCGCTCAACGGCTCCGGCCCCCTGAAGGGCAGGGTGGTGGGGCTGGAGCTGGATGCCTACTCCCTGGCCCACCGCCTGCCGGGCTTCCCGGCCATCCGAGGCGATCTGCGAGCCCTCCCGTTCCAGTCCGGCTCGCTGGCAGGGGCTTATGCCTGGTACTCCACACTCTTCGCCTTCTCGGAGACGGAGCACCGCGTCATCCTCCGCGAGATCGCCCGGTGCCTCCGGCCCGGGGCGCTCCTCGTCTTCCAGTCCGTCCCCTACGAGCGCCTCAGCGAGCATCCAGGCGCCGCCTTCCAGCGCACCCTGCCGGATGGCAGCGTGCTCCAAGAGGAGAGCCGCTTCGATCCCGACACCGGCATGGACCACGGGAGAAGGCGGCTCACACTCCCAGATGGGCGTGTTCTTTCGGGGGTTTACACCATTCGCTACTATCCGCTTGCGGAACTGACCCAACTGTTGGAAGCGACGGGCCTGACGACACGGTGGGTGCACGGCGGTCTGGATGGCGAGCCGCTATGTTCCACCTCAACCGACCTCATCGTGGGAGCTGAGCTGCGACATGGCTGAGAGGAAGCTTCGAATTCTGGTGGCCAAGCCGGGCCTGGATGGGCACGACCGGGGCGCGAAGATCATCGCGCGGGCCTTGCGCGATGCGGGCATGGAGGTCATCTACACAGGGCTGCACCAGACGCCCGAGATGATCGTCAACGCCGCCATCCAGGAGGACGTCGACGCGATCGGCATGTCCATCATGTCCGGCGCGCACATGACGCTCTTCCCCGCCGTCATGGACCTGCTGAAGCAAAGCAAGGCCGAGGACATCCGAGTCTTCGGGGGCGGGATCATCCCGGACGACGACATTCCGAAACTCAAGGGCATGGGGGTGACGGAGGTCTTCACCCCTGGAAGCTCGACGCAGGACATCGTCCAGTGGATTCGAACGAACATTCCAGCACGCGCCTAGGCGGCTGGCTCGGCAGCCTTCCCCGACGGGTCGACGTCTATGAGGTCGGCCCTCGGGATGGGCTGCAGAACGAGCTGCGGACCCTGCCTACCCGGGACAAGGCCCGCCTCATCGAGGCCCTGGTGGCCGCCGGTGAGCAGCGCATCGAGGTGACGTCCTTCGTCTCCCCGAAGTGGATTCCCCAGCTCTCGGACGCGGAGGAGGTCCTGCGCCTGGTGGGCCGCAAGCCGGGCGTCACCTTCTCGGCGCTCGTGCCCAACCTCAAGGGGCTGGTGCGCGCCCGGGAGGCCGGCCTGGAGGAGGCCGCCGTCTTCATCTCCGCCTCCGAGGCCCACTCGAAGAAGAACATCAACAAGACGATCGCCGAGGCGCTCGAGGCCTCGCGCGAGGTGGCCACCGCCGCCACCCAGGCGGGGATGCGCGTGCGCGGCTACCTGTCCACCGTGTGGGGCTGCCCCTACGAGGGCCACGTGCCCGTGGAGCGGGTGGTGGACATCTGCCGCCAGCTCGTGGACATGGGCATCTACCAGCTCAGCCTGGGCGACACGATCGGCGTGGGCACGCCGCGGCAGACGGAGGAGATCCTCTCCGCGCTGATGAAGCACATCCCCGTGGAGAAGCTGGCGCTGCACCTGCACGACACGCGCGGCACCGCCCTGGCCAACGCCCTGGTGGGCCTGTCCGCCGGGGTGACGACGTTCGACGCCAGCATCGGCGGGCTCGGCGGCTGTCCCTATGCGCCCGGCGCGGCGGGCAACCTGGCCACCGAGGACGCCGTCTTCATGTTCCATGGCATGGGCGTGGAGACGGGCATCAACCTGGACAAGCTCGTCGAGGCGGGGGAGCTGGCGCAGGAGCTCATCGGCCGGAAGCTCGCGGGCAAGTACCTGCAGGCCGCCCTGGGCGAGCGCGAGAAGCGGGCCTCGCGCCGGGCCAAGACGACCTGAGCCTCCCTCCGGCGGAAGGGTTCGAAGAGCCGCGCCACCAGACGACGAGCACGCGGCCCTCCATCCGCGGCTGCGTCTTCAGGGTGCTCATGGAGCAAGCCCCCTGAGGGGCTCGTACGCTCGCGCTCGAGAGGTGAGCTAGACTGTCGCCTACGGGACGGCACATGGCACGTCCTCCGCGGAGGGCTCGATGCGGTCTTGGTGGGGGCTCGGCGCATGTCTGGCGGTGTTGGGCGCCCTGGCCTGGCTGCTCGTCTCGGCACGTCCCGATGCCGGGGGCTCCGCTCCGGGACTCGAGCAGGCCCGCGACTCCCGGTTCTCCTCCGTGCTGCAGGCCGTCCTCCAGGCCCCCTCTCCCGTGAGCCCCCCGGGAGAGACGGGCCTCTCCATCCGAGGTCTCGTGAGGGGTCCAAAAGGGCCCGTCCCGGGAGCGCGGGTGCTCGCCACCTCGGCGGTGCCTGGGGAGACGCTCTCCGAGCTGCCGTGCTCCCCACCGGCGGAGGGGAAGGTCCTGCTCGACTGTCCCCAGCAGGGGCAGGGGCAGGGGCAGGGAGTTCGAGAGTGGGTGGCGGAGCGGCGCGGCGAGGTGCTCCTGCGAGCCCAGGCCGTCACGGCGGCGGACGGCTCCTTCTTGCTGTCGGGCCTGGATGCGGGGACGTACATGCTGTGGGTGGAGAGCGAGGAAGGCCTCGGGCTTCCGGCGCCTGCCATCGCGGGAGGCCCACCGGTGGAGCTGCGCCTGCGCGTGGGGGTTCGGCTGTCGGGCACCGTCGAGGACGACACGGGCGCGCTCGTGCCGGGGGCGCTCCTCACCGCCGTCTTCGCGGCCCACAGCCGCTTCTTCGAGGCGCTCACCGACGCCAATGGACACTTCCAGTTCGAGCCCCTTCCGCAGGGGGAGTTCGTGGTCGTCATCTCGAAGCAGGGCCTGGTGAGCGCGCTCGAGCCGCTGAGGGCCTTCACCCCCGAGGTGAAGCGGCGCTTCGTGCTCGAGCGTCCCCGCCGCATCACGGGCCGTGTCCTGCGCGCGACGACTCCAGTGGCGGGAGTGGCGGTCCAGGCTCGGAGCGAGCTCTCTCCGCTGCACGCGACCACGACGGATGCGGCGGGACGCTTCTCCTTCGAGGGGCTACCGCCTGAGTTCTATGTGGTCACCGCCTGGCACGCGGGGGAGGGCGCCTCCGGGGTGGCCACGCTGCGAGAGCAACCCGAGGCCATGGAGCTCACCCTGACGCTGACCCCCTCCTTCATCATCGAAGGTGTGGTGCGCAATGAAGCGCGTCAGCCGCTCGAGCAGGTCCGAGTCGAGCTCAACCCCGAGCTCATCGAAGACGGGAACTCCTATGTAGTGTCGGGCCTGGAGCGGAATCCGGAGTGGGACACGATGGCCTGGGTGGGCACCGCCTACACGGACCGGGAGGGGCGCTATCGGCTCGGGCCCGTGCCGGTGGGCCGCTATTCCTTCTGGGCCAACGCGATCGAGTACCTGAGCCAGGAGGTGCCGATGCGAGCGTTCGAGGCCGGTGTGGTGAGATGGGACTTCACGCTCGAGGCCGCGCTGAGTGTCGAGGGGCTGGTGCTGGATGCGCAGGGGCGCCCGTTGGAGGGCGAGCCCGTGATGCTGCGCTCGATCGACGAGGATGAGACGGGGTGGGCGCGCGATCTCACCGAGAGGGATGGCCACTTCGCCCTGTACGTGTCCCAGCCCGGGCGCTACCGGCTGACCCTGGAGGGCCAGGATATCCGTGCCCAGGAGCTGGAGATCACGGTGCCCGGTGAGCCGCTGCGCATCATCGGCGAGCGCCTGCCGCACCTGGTGGGCGAGGTCGAGGACGCGGCGGGCACACCCCTCCCGGGAGTCGAGGTGTCGATCTGGCCGGAGGGAGCCTCCTCGAGAGACAACACCCTGGCGAGGGCTACGTCCGACAGCCAGGGCCGGTTCTCGCTGTCTGTGCCGACGCCCGGCCGCTATGTGGTGGCCGCCGAGCTGGCCCTGGAGGACGCGCTGCTCTTTACCTCCTCGGTGGTGGACGTGGACGAGACGGGCGAGTCCCAGGTGCGGCTCCGCTTCCGGGAGGGGCGTCGCATCTCGGGCATGCTGGAGGACTGGCGCGGCCGGCCGATGAAGGGGGTGGCGGTGCAGATCGCGTCCGACTCGGGCACCTTCCGCTATCCCGGGTGTGGCGTGCCGGACCGGTGCGCCACGACCGACGACGAGGGCCGGTTCTCCTTCCGACAGGTCGCCGGAGAGCAGCTCTCGATCTGCGTCCGGCACAGGGGCTACTACCCCCTGGAGCCCATCCCCGAGAACCCGAGCTGTACCCTCGTGAGGGACGACGGGCGGGAGATCCGCATCGCTGTCGGGCGGGATGTCTTCGTCGCGGGGCAGATCCTCCACGAGGATGGCTCGCCCGTGGAGCGCTACCTGCTCAACGGGCGCGAGGTGCAGGCCGAGCACGGGGCGCTCTCCCTGCGCATCCGTCGGCCCGGAGTGGAGCTGATCGAGGTGTCGGCTCCGGGACTCCAGCCCGTGCGGCTGCTGGCTCCGGAGTTCCGGGAGGGAGTGGAGCTGATGGACATCGGGGACATCGTCCTCAGACCCTGAGCGCCCGCTCGGCTCAGGGCTGGGGCGGCGCCGGCGGCGAGCACCAGGCCCGCGGAGGCCAGGCCCTTGGCCAGCCAGCCGCACTCATCTCTTGTCGAGCATGGACTCGAGCTGGGGCAGGAGATCGAGGTGGGCGGCAGCGGCCTCCAGCATGCGGCGCTCCTTGCGGTCCACGCGGCCATCCACGAGCGCCATCTGGACGAGATTCTTCAGGAAAACCGAAGCTTCGGGGCTACCGCGGGGGATGAGCTTGTTGAAGAGCTGGGGGCCGGAGTTGAGCGCCATCTCCACGTTCTGCCAGGGCACGCTCCAGCGCGTGGCGCACAGCTTCAGCAGCTTGCGCTCGGAGGCATCCACCGCGCCGTCGGTGGCGGCGATGGCGGCCATCATATAGAGGAGCCGCTCGCGCTCCTGAACGTCCAGAACGTTATCGGTCCCCGGCGAGGCCATCGCGGCGGCGGGCGCTTCGACGGGGCTGATCGGACGGGCGGGGGAGGGGAGCTGGGCCCCGGCGCTGCGCCGCTGGCGCTCGCGGGCCTCCCACGTCTCCGAGAGGAAGGCGAAGGCCAGCACCCAGTCCTGCTCGCCCGTGCCGAGCCGCGCCCCGCAGTAGTCGCAGGTGCTGGCGCCGCTGTTGGTCAGCGGCGCGTTGCACTGCGGGCAGCGATCGGTGGCCATGCCGTTGGAGGTGTTCGTCTTCGCGCCGTGCTTGCGCGTGAGCGTGAAGACCCAGCGCTGCGGCACGGGCGGCAGCTGCGGCGGGCGACCGGTGGCGGGGCCCACGCCCATGCGCGCGCTCCAGCGGATCTCCACGTGGGCCATGTCGTGGCCGTCCGGGTGGATCTCGAAGGCGCGGGTGGTGACGGCGCCCACGGCGCACTCCAGGATGACGCGGCGCTTGCCCTGCTTGCCCAGCGTTTCGATCTCCTGGCCGAGCTGGGAGACCATCTCCGAGTTGGCCACCTGGGCCATCCGGCTCGCCTCGCCGCGGCTCTGCGCGTCGATCCACCTCCAGAACAGGAGCGAGGTGCGGTCCTCGAGGATCTCCAGGTTGAGCGCGGGGTCGGCCTGACGGGCCTCGCGCAGCCCGCTCACGTCGGCCGGGTGGCGGTTGAACTCCACGCCCTGGGTGATCTCCGAGAGCGTCCAGTCGTAGTTGCCGGAGTTCACCACGGCATTGCAGTACTCGCAGGTGTTCGCGGCGCCTCCCTTGAAGGGCGCGCCGCAGTTGGGGCACTTGCCCTGGAACAGGTCCTGGCCGATCCGCGTCTGGGCGCCGGGCTTGCGGACGAAGGTCCACACCTCGGTGAAGGAGTCATGGGGCGCCTTGCGGGCCGCGGCGAGGGCCTCCGCGTCCGAGGCGCTCGCGGGCACGTCCGTGTCGCGCAGCTCGGCGCGCACGCGCACGTGGATGCTGTCGAACCACTGGCTCTGCTCGAGCCCGATGAGCTGCACGCTCAGCAGCCGCACGTCGGAGATGGCGTCGCGAACGCCCTGGGCGGCCATGAGCTGGAGCTGCACGTTGAAGCGCTGGAAGGTGGCGTCCGAGAGGAACGGGCGGATGGGGGAGAGCTCCCGCTTGAACCAGGCCTCCTGCAGCGCCGGGAAGAGCTTGCGCACCTTGCCGAGCACCGTGTCGAGCTCGAACTGGGGATCCCTGCTCTTCAGGGCCTGCACCCACCGCTGGACGTCCTGCTCGGAGACCTGGGTGCGGTGCTCGGCCTCGCGGCGATCGAGGGCGCGCTGGGTGGTGGCCGTGGGGTTGAGGAAGCGCGTGTAGTAGAAGTAGGCGGCGCAGACGATGATGAGCAGCGGGACGCCGACCTTCGGGTAGCGGAAGGCCAGCTCGATCAGGCGGAAGACGATCCAGAGGATCTCCCCGCCGCCTCCATCCCCTCCGGAGTCGTCGCTGCCCCGCGAGTAGTGCTCGCCACCGCCGCCACGAGCCAGGGCCGCGAGCGGGATCAGGGCCACGAGGGGGAGCAGCCAGGGAGCCAGACGGAGCAGGTGTCTCGACGCGGTGCGCATACCCACCCAGTCTAACCGCTTCGGCCTTGCCACGTGGGCCCTGACGCCGCAGGCTCCCCCGGTCAGCGGCGGCCCGAGACAGGGCCTGGAAGGGGAGCGCAACATGCCGGAATTCAAGGTCGACGCCCGCGGAGCCATCGAGATCTGGACCATCGACGGGGCGGACCGTCGCAACGCGATCAGCCGGGCCATGCTCCGGGAGCTGGGAGAGATGGTGGGGCGTGTCTCCAGCGGGCGGCAGATCCGCGCCGTCATCCTCACCGGGGCGGGGGACAAGGCCTTCTGCGCGGGAGCGGATCTCAAGGAGCGCGCCACCATGAGCGAGCCGGAGGTGCGCGCCTTCCTGGACGGGCTGCGGCAGACGTTCCGCGCCATCGAGAAGAGCGACTGCACCTTCATCGCGGCCATCAACGGGGCGGCGTTCGGCGGCGGCACCGAGCTGGCGCTGGCGTGTGACTTGCGGGTCGCCGCGCCGGCGGCGGAGCTGGGGCTCACGGAGGTGAAGCTGGGCATCATCCCCGGGGGCGGCGGCACGCAGCGGCTGTCGCGGCTGATCGGCCCGGGCCGGGCCAAGGACATGATCCTCACCGGCCGGCGGATGAACGCGGCCGAGGCCTTCAGCGTGGGGCTGGTGAACCGGCTGGCGCCGGAGGGCCACCTG
This sequence comes from Hyalangium gracile, assembly GCF_020103725.1. Classification (NCBI taxonomy): domain Bacteria; kingdom Pseudomonadati; phylum Myxococcota; class Myxococcia; order Myxococcales; family Archangiaceae; genus Hyalangium; species Hyalangium gracile. Next base: position 155,513 of record NZ_JAHXBG010000024.1, read on the forward strand.
GTGGAGACGGCCTTCTCGCTGGCGGAGGCCATCGTGGAGAACGCGCCCATCGCCGTGTCCACCGCCAAGCACGCCATCAACGAGGGCATGGGCCTGGAGCTGGACGCCGCGCTGGCGCTGGAGCTGCGCAAGTACGAGGAAGTACTGAAGACGGAGGACCGGCTCGAGGGCCTGCGCGCCTTCGCCGAGAAGCGCCCTCCGGTCTACAAGGGGCGCTGAGCCCCGCAAACAGCGAGAGCCGCCAGGGTCATCCCCCGACGGCTCCCACCGTTGCTACGCGCCATACAGGCTAGGCGTTGGCCGTCTTCTCCTGGCCGATGCCGATGTTCTGCTTGTTCAGGTAGCCCATGGCCTTGTCCTTGACCTGGGTGCGCAGCTCGGTGCCGGGCGTGGGCGCCAGCATGAGGGCCACGACGCTCCCCACGGCCGCGCCGAGGATGAACACGCCGAGGCTCCCGAAGGTGGCCTTGGCCGGCTTGTTGGTGGTGAGCCCCACGTAGTGCAGAACGTCATCCGGATCGAAGTCATCCCACTTGTTCCTGGCGATCTTGGGGATGTCGTTGAGGACCTTCCGGGCCAGCCACTTCCGATACAGGCTGCTCTTGGCAGCAAACGTTGCCTTCTTCGCGAACATGATTCGTTCCCTCCTGGGCCGAGCGTTCAGAGAGCACCGCGCCCCTACGGCTTCGCTCCCCGTCGGAGTCTCAAGGTAGGCAGGGGTGCTCAGCGCGGCATCCCTGGGAAAAATCTTTCCCACCCACCCACCGGTCGGTAGGTCAGTCGCCCGATCGACAGCTCGCTTTCCGAGCGCCAGAGGGCAGCCAGCCGAGCGCCTTTCTGGTATGTGGCCCCTCGCCATGTCCTACGACCAGAAGCTGCTCGAGAAGATCGCCGAGGTAGAGAAGGGGGGCGCCGAGAAGTACCACGTGAAGAACAAGGAGGCGGGCAAGCTCTTCGCTCGTGAGCGCATCCGCCTGCTCGTGGATCCGGAGTCCTTCATCGAGGACGCGAAGCTGGCCAACAACGCGGACGCGGAGCTGCCCTCGGACGGCGTCATCATCGGCCTGGGCAAGGTGGGTGGCCGCACCGTGGCCATCATGGCCAACGACTCCACGGTGAAGGCCGGGAGCTGGGGCGCTCGGACGGTGGAGAAGATCCTCCGCATCCAGGAGACGGCGCGCACCCTGCGCTGCCCGCTGTTCTATCTGGTGGACTCGGCCGGCGCGCGCATCACGGACCAGGTGGAGATGTTCCCCGGCCGACGTGGCGCGGGCCGCATCTTCTTCAACGAGGTGCACCTGTCCGGCTTCGTGCCGCAGATCTGCCTGCTCTTCGGGCCCTCGGCGGCCGGCGGCGCGTACATCCCGGCCTTCTGTGATCTGGTCATCATGGTGGACGGCAACGCCTCCATGTACCTGGGCAGCCCGCGCATGGCGGAGATGGTGATTGGCGAGAAGGTGACGCTCGAGGAGATGGGCGGCGCCAAGATGCACTGCTCGGTGTCCGGCTGCGGCGACGTGCTGGTGAAGACGGAGCCGGAGGCCATCGAGGCGGCCAGGCACTACATCAGCTTCTTCCCGGAGAACTTCAGCCAGCCGCCGCCCGCGGTGGCGCCCAAGGCCCCCAAGGCCAGCGGCAAGCGCGTGGAGGAGATCATCCCCGCGGACCAGAACAAGCCCTTCGACATGTACGCGCTCATCAACGAGCTGGTCGACGAGGGCAGCTGGTTCGACGTGAAGAAGCTCTTCGCCCAGGAGCTCATCACCGGCCTGGGGCGCATCAACGGCCGGCCGGTGGGCATCGTGGCCAACCAGCCCAAGTACAAGGGCGGCGTGCTCTTCGTGGACTCGGCGGACAAGGCCGCCCGGTTCATCTGGCTGTGTGACGCCTTCAACATCCCGCTGCTCTACCTGGCGGACGTGCCGGGCTTCATGATCGGCACCAAGGTGGAGCGCGCCGGCATCATCCGCGCGGGCGCGAAGATGATCTCCGCCGTCTCCGAGGCCAGCGTGCCCCGCATCTGCGTGGTGGTCCGCAAGGCCTACGGCGCGGGCCTGTACGCCATGTCCGGCCCCGGCTTCGCCCCGGACGCCACCCTGGCGCTGCCCCAGGCGATGATCGCCGTCATGGGCCCGGAGGCGGCCGTCAACGCCGTCTACTTCAACAAGATCCAGGAGAAGCCCGAGGCCGAGCGCGCCGCCTACGTCCAGCAGCTCCGGGACGAGTACCGGGCGGACGTGGACATCTACAAGCTGGCCAGCGAGCTGGTGGTGGACGAGATCGTCCCCGGCGACAAGCTGCGTCATGAGCTCACCCAGCGCTTCGAGGCCTACTCGCGGCGCTACCAGCCCCGGGCGGAGAAGAAGCACGGGGTGCTCCCGGTCTGAGGCCGGGCGAGCGTCCACCGCTGGACGCTTCCACGGCCCTCCATGAGTGAGGGCCGGACGTTTCGAGAAGAGTAGGTTGGATTCCCCCTGGCCGGGCTACAGCTTCGGCTCCTCACTGCGATTAGATAGTCGACCCACCATGGACTTCGAACTCCCTGAAAGCCACCGAGCCCTCAAGGCCTCGCTGAAGGACTTCTGCGAGCGCAAGGTGAAGACCCAGTCCCGTGAGTGGGACAAGGACGAGAAGTTCCCCATGGAGGTGGTCCGTGAGCTGGGCCAGCTCGGCGTGCTCGGCATGCTCGTCTCCGAGGAGTACGGCGGAGCGGCCATGGACAGCCTGGCCGTCGCCGTGGCGGTGGAGGAGATCGCCCGCTACGACGGCTCGCTCGCCCTCACGGTGGCCTCGCACAACGGCCTGGGCACCAGCCACATCCGCGTCTTCGGCAACGCCGCCCAGAAGAAGAAGTACCTGCCCAAGCTCGCCAGCGGCGAGTGGCTGGGCGCCTGGGGGCTGACCGAGCCCGGCTCCGGCTCGGACGCCTCGGGCATGAAGACCACCGCCGTCCGCAAGGGCGACAAGTGGGTGCTCAACGGCACCAAGATGTTCATCACCCAGGGCACCGTGGGCGACGTCTTCGTGGTGCTGGCCCTCACCTCGCCGGAGAAGCGGCAGAAGGGCATCACCGCCTTCATCCTCGAGAAGGGGCTGCCCGGCTTCAGCCAGCGCTCCATCCACGGCAAGCTGGGCATGCGCTCCTCGGACACCGCGGAGCTCATCCTGGAGGGCGTGGAGGTGCCGGACTCGCAGCGGCTGGGCGAGGTGGACCACGGCTTCATCGACACGCTGAAGATCCTCGACAAGGGCCGCATCACCATCGGCGCGCTGGCGGTGGGGCTCGGCCGAGGCGCGCTGGAGGAGTCGGTCCGCTACGCCCGCGAGCGCACCGCCTTCGGCCAGCCCATCTCCGAGTTCCAGGGCCTGCGCTGGATGTTCGCGGACATCCGCACGGAGATCGACGCGGCGCGCCTGCTCGTCCACCGCGCGGCGTGGATGGCGGACGCCGGCATGCCGTACACGCAGGCTGCCTCCCAGGCCAAGCTCTACGCCTCCGAGGCCGCCATGCGGGCCTGCAACAAGGCCGTGCAGATCCACGGCGGCTACGGCTACACCCGGGAGTTCCCCGTCGAGCGCTACCTGCGCGATGCCAAGCTGTGCGAGATCGGCGAGGGCACCAGCGAGGTCCAGCGCTCCATCATCGCCCGCGAGATCTTCAAGGGCTGACGGATGGAGACCGCCCGGCTCGAGCAACTCGGCCTGCGGGTCGAGGAAAGCCCCACGGGCCAGCAAGCCACGCTGGAGCTGGGGGAGGCCTTCGTCCTGGAGAACCCCGTGACGCGCCAGCCGCTCGGGCCCGTCACCTTCCAGGTCGCCGGGGAGCGCCTGGTGCCCATGGCGCCGCCCGCGGTGGTGGGGCTGCCGCCCATCCCGCTGGGCTCGGTGGGGACACGGGGGGACGTTGCCCTGGTGCTCACCAGCGCCTACGACGAGTACCTCTTCCACATCGAGCGCCGCTCCGCGCAGCTCCACGCGATGGGGCTCCATCCCAACCTGCACCCGGAGACGCTGGAGCTGTCCACGGAGCTGGAGATCGGGCCGCTCTCGCTCTCGCTCGTCACGGATCGGCTGGGCCAGTTCCGGGTGAGCCGGGTGGTTCGGGACGGCCAGGAGATCTCGGGCCTGCCCTCGTTCCGCTTCGAGCTGTTCGACTTCCGCGACAGGGATTCGCTCGCCAGCTACCTGTCCGCGCTGATCGAGGAGCGGCTCGCCCGTCCCCATGCTCCCCCGAGCGGGAGCCCCGGCCTGGTGCGCTACGAGGAGCTCGCGCGGGCCTTCGGGCCGCAGGCGGTGGTGCCCCCGCGCAGCGCGCTGGAGCTGCTGGTGCAGGTGCGCGTGAAGGGGGAGGTGTACCGCTTCGCCGCGGCCCGGGTTCAGGGCCGTACCTTCCGTGGCCTGCTGGCCGGCGCGCGGGGCAAGGTATGGTCGGAGCGCTTCGAACTCGATGCCTTCCCTGGCATCGTTCAACTGGTGGCGGACCTCTTCCAGGTCTCCCCCGAGGCCGTGCAGCTCCTCGGGCCGGACGCGCCACAGGAGTGAGCATTGGCAACGGCGACTCAACTGGCTCAGCGGGTGCTCGACGGAGATGTGCGGGCCGCATCGCGCCTGATGCGCCACATCGATGACGGCGAGGCGAGCGCCACGGCAGACCTGCGCGCCCTGTTCCCCCGGACGGGCCGGGCCTACATCATCGGCCTCACCGGCTCGCCCGGCGCGGGCAAGTCCACGCTGACGGATCGGCTCATCGCCAGGTTCCGCAAGCAGGGCAAGAAGGTGGGGGTGCTGGCGGTGGACCCCACCAGCCCCTTCACGGGCGGCGCCATCCTGGGCGATCGCATCCGCATGCAGGATCACGCCACGGACCCGGGCGTCTTCATCCGCTCGCTGGCCACCCGGGGCAACCTGGGCGGCCTGTCGCGCGCCACCGGCGACTGCATCCGCGTGATGGACGCGATGGGGCAGGACATCATCCTGGTGGAGACGGTGGGCGTGGGGCAGGACGAGATCGACATCGCCCAGATGGCGCACACCACCGTGGTGGTGACGGTGCCCGGCATGGGGGATGACGTGCAGGCCATCAAGGCCGGCATCCTCGAGGTGGCGGACGTGTTCGCGGTGAACAAGTCCGACCTGGACGGGGCCGACCGCATGGTGCGCGAGCTGCGGATGATGCTGGAGCTGCGCCACGCGGTGAAGGCGCCCGCCATGGACCATGACGCGCACCACCGCATGGTCCGCGCCAAGGCGGAGGGCCGGCACGTGGAGGAGGCCCCGGGCCCGCGCGAGTGGGAGCCGCCCATCCTCAAGGTGGTGGCCGCCAAGGACCAGGGGGTGGACGCGCTGGTGGAGGCGGTGGAGCAGCACCGCGCCTTCCTGGACGAGACGGGGCTGCGCAAGCAGAAGGAGCGGACCCGCGCCGCCATGCAGTTCGTGGCCCTGCTGCGCGAGCGGCTGCTGCGCGGGGCCCTGGCGAGGCTCGAGCGGGAGCGGGGCCGGCTGGACGAGGTGGCCAGCCGGATCGCCGAGCGACAGGCCGATCCGTACGCGCTCGCCGAGGAGCTGGCGAGCCAGCTCTCGGAGTAGCCGCGTGGAGAAGCTGAGCCTTCAAGAGCGCGTCCAGGAGCTGGAGAACCGGCTGGGGGTGCCCATGCTCCGCAAGGAGCTGGGCCTGGCCGCGCTGACGCACAAGAGCTACTTCAACGAGCACCGCGAGGCGGGGCTCCAGGACAACGAGCGGCTGGAGTTCCTGGGGGACGCGGTGGTGGACCTGGCCATCAGCCACCGCCTGATGGAGCGCTTCCCCAACGCCTCCGAGGGCGAGCTGTCCAAGCTGCGCGCGCTGATCGTCAACGAGGAGGGCCTGGCGCGCATCGCCCGGGCGCTGGCGCTGGGCGATCTGCTGCTGCTGGGCCGGGGCGAGGAGATGACGGGCGGGCGGGAGAAGAGCTCCGTGCTGGCCGACGCCATGGAGGCCGTCATCGGCGCGCTGTACCTGGGCTCGGGCATGGACGCGGTGATGGCGCTGGTGGACCGGCACTTCGCGGACGCCCTGGACGGGGTGGCCCAGGGCCGCAGCGGCCTGGACTACAAGACGAAGCTCCAGGAGGACGTGCAGAACCGGCTCAAGCTGTCGCCGCGCTACCGGGTGGTGGCCGAGGCGGGGCCTGACCACGAGAAGACATTCGAGGTGGAGGTGTCCATCGGCTCGGAGCTGTACGCCCGGGCCACGGGGCGCAACAAGAAGGAGGCGGAGCAGGCCGCCGCCCGCGCCACCCTGGACATGCTTCGGAAGGACGACACCTCGAAGTGAAACCCCTTGGAGGGGGGGAGGGCGGGGAATAAGGTCCCCGCCATGTTCCGGATGATTGCGACCGCCCTGCTCCTGGCCGCCACCGTTGCCGGTGCGCAGCCCTCCGCCGGCCCGTGGACCCAGAAGGTCCAGGCGGGCAAGGACCTCTACGCCACCCTCAAGACGAACCAGGGCGACATGGTCGTCCGGCTCTTCTCCAAGGACGCGCCCAAGACGGTGGAGAACTTCGTGGCGCTGGCCGCCGGCGAGAAGGAGTGGAAGCACCCGGGCACGGGGGAGAAGTCCAAGAAGCCCCTGTATGACGGGACCGTCTTCCACCGCGTCATCCCCGAGTTCATGATCCAGGGCGGCGATCCCACCGGCACGGGCATGGGAGATCCGGGCTACAGCTTCGCGGACGAGTTCCAGAGCGGCCGCACCTTCTCCAAGCCGGGCCTGCTGGCCATGGCCAACGCGGGCCCCAACACCAACGGCAGCCAGTTCTTCATCACCACCTCCACGCCGGCCTACCTGAACAACCGGCACACCATCTTCGGCGAGGTGGTGAAGGGCTATGACGTGGCGGTGAAGATCTCCAAGGTTGCGCGCGATCCGGGCGACAAGCCGCTGACGCCGGTGACGATCACCAAGATCGAGCTGAGCGAGAAGGCTCCGAAGGGAGTCCCCGCGGACAAGCCGGCCAAGGGCCTGCCGAAGAAGGCCGCCGAGAAGAAGTAGGCACAGCACCACTCACGAGGGCCCGAATCCAAACCCGAGGGCCCCCAACCGTAGCGGGAGACGCAGATGGGCATGATGGACGAGGCGCGCGCTGGGAAGGACCTTTACGCCACCTTCGACACGACCGAAGGGAAGGTCGTCGTGAAGCTGTTCGCCAAGGACGCGCCGAAGACGGTGGAGAACTTCGTGGGGCTGGCCACCGGCGAGAAGGAGTGGAAGCACCCGGCCACCGGTGACCGCAAGGTAGGCGAGCCGCTCTACAACGGGACCATCTTCCACCGCTGCATCCCGGAGTTCATGATTCAGGGCGGCGATCCGCTCGGCCGGGGGACGGGCGGCCCGGGTTACCGCTTCGAGGATGAGTTCCAGAGCGGCCGGCGTTTCGACAGGAAGGGCCTGCTGGCCATGGCCAACGCGGGGCCCAACACCAACGGCAGCCAGTTCTTCATCACCGTGGTGCCCACCCCCCACCTCAACAACCGCCACACCATCTTCGGCGAGGTGGTACAGGGCTATGAGGTAGTCGACCGCATCGCCAACGAGATTCCCAAGGGCCCGGGCGACCGGCCCACCACCGAAGTGCGCATCAACAGCCTGACCATCTCGACGACCGCGCCGTAGCCCCGACCGCCTGGAGGGCGGGCAGGGGAGTTGTAGGCGGGTCGTGCAGTCCCACGGGCCTTCCTCCTCGGAGGAAGGCCCCAGATCACCTTCTCAACGATGGCCTCGAAGAACTACCGCAGCGGCTTCGCCGCGCTCATTGGGCGCCCCAACGTGGGCAAGAGCACGCTGCTCAACCAGCTCACCGGCGAGAAGATCGCCATCGTCTCGCCCAAGCCGCAGACCACCCGCAACCGAATCCTGGGCGTGGTGACCCGGCCGGAGGGGCAGGTGGCGTTCATCGACACCCCTGGCATCCACCAGGCCAAGGGAGAGCTCAACCGCTACATGGTGGAGACGGCCCTCTCGGCCGCCGAGGAGGTGGACCTGGTCCTCTTCCTCATCGAGCCGCCGGGTGGCGAGAAGCCCGAGTCCTGGGTGGGCCCGGGCAACCGGATGATCCTCGAGCGGCTGCAGCGCATCGGCAAGCCGACGTTCCTGGTCATCAACAAGATCGACACCATCCCCAAGCCGAAGCTGCTGCCGCTGATCGATCTGTTCCGCAACGAGTTCCCGTTCGCGGAGGTGGTGCCCCTGTCGGCGCGCGAGGGGGACGGGGTGGAGAAGCTCTTCCACGTGGTGCTCCAGCACCTGCCGGAGGGAGAGCCCATCTTCGACGAGGACATGCTCACCGATCAGCAGGAGCGCACGCTGGTCGCCGAGTACATCCGCGAGCAGGTGCTGCGCCACTGCCGGCAGGAGATTCCGTACTCCACGGCGGTGCTGGTGGACGTGTTCGACGAGTCCGAGCGCGAGCCCCGGCCGGGCGCGCCCGAGGGGCAGCTGGCGGGCCTCATCCGCATCGCCGCCTCCATCTACGTGGAGCGCGACAGCCAGAAGGCCATCATCATCGGCAAGCAGGGACAGATGTTGAAGACCATCGGGACGGACGCGCGCAAGGCCATCCAGCGGTTGCTGGGGGCGCACGTGTACCTCTCGCTCCGGGTCCGCGTGGAGCCGCGCTGGAGCGAGCGCCCCGAAGGGCTCAAGAAGCTGGGATACGAGTAATGAAACCGCTGGTCGCCATTGTCGGACGCCCCAACGTGGGCAAGTCCACGCTCTTCAATCGCCTCATCCACCGCCGCGCCGCCCTCGTGGAGGACGTGCCCGGCGTCACCCGGGATCGCCACTACGCGGACACCGAGTGGGGGGATCGGGCCTTCACCGTCATCGACACGGGCGGCTTCGTCCCCGGGGACAAGGATCTGCTCCTCCAGGAGGTGCGCGAGCAGGCGCAGCTGGCCGTGGAGGAGAGTGACGTCATCATCCTCGTCACGGACGGCCGCGCCGGGCTCACCGCCGCGGACGAGGCCGTGGCCCGGCTGCTGCGCAAGAGCGGCAAGCCGGTGCTGGTGGCCGCCAACAAGCTGGACAGCCCCACCGGCTCCATCCAGGCGCTCTCAGCCGAATTCTTCCGGCTGGGGTTGGGAGACGTGTTCTCCGTGTCGGCCGAGCACGGGCTGGGCCTGCCCCAGCTCGCCGAGGCGCTGCTGGACAAGCTCCCGCCCAAGCAGGAGGGGGAGAGCGCCGAGGAGCTGCCGGACGATGGCACCATCCGCATCGCCATCATCGGCCGGCCCAACGTGGGCAAGAGCACCCTGGTGAACTCCCTGCTCAAGCAGAAGCGGGTGGTGGCCAGCGACGTGCCGGGCACCACGCGGGACCCCATCGACTCGACGCTCACCTATAAGGACAAGAAGGTCATCCTCACGGACACGGCGGGCATCCGGCGCAAGCGCTCCATCGCGCACCGCGTGGAGAAGTACTCCGTGGTGGCGGCCCTGAAGGTGCTGGATCGCAGCGACGTGGCGGTGCTCCTGATGGACGCCACCGAGCCGGCGGTGGACCAGGACGCCAAGCTGGCGGCGCTGGCCGAGGACAAGGGCCGCGCGCTCGTCATCGTGGTGAACAAGTGGGATTTGATCGGCTCGGACCAGCGCCGGCAGGAGGCCTACCGCGAGGCGCTCAAGCACTCCCTGAAGTTCGTGGGGTATGCGCCCATCGTCTTCACCTCGGCGCTGACGGGCTCCAAGGTGGAGAAGGTGGTGGAGATCGCCATCGAGCTGGCCGAGCAGTTCCGCTACCGGGCGCCCACCCCCCAGCTCAACCGGCTGCTGGAGCACACGGTGAGCGAGCACCCGGCCCCCATCTTCGCGGGCAAGCCCCTGCGCCTGTACTACATCGCCCAGGTGGGCACGGCGCCTCCCACCTTCGCCCTGACGTGCAATCACCCGGAGGGCGTACCGGAGATGTACAAGCGGTACATCACCAACCAGCTCCGCAAGACGTTCGATCTGCGGGTGCCCCTGCGGCTGCTCTTCAAGGAGCGGCCAGGCAAGGCCAAGCGGGAGGCCCGCAAGCGACCCAACGCGAAACCGGGCAAACAGCACAAGCGCTGAGCGTGTTCGCGTTGACACCCCCGGTAGGCGCTCCGTAGATTGCGCCGCCTTTCGCACCCGAGAAGAAGAGGTCCAGGGACGTGGCCAATTCCGAGAAGATGACCCAGCAGGAGCTCAAGCAGCCCGATGCCTTCCAGCGCGCAGGTGCGGAGGCTCGAGACTGGCTCATCGAGCGGCAGACGCTCGTCATCCTGGCCGTGGGTGTGGTGCTGGTGGGAGGCCTGGTCGTGGCGCTCATCAGCTACTTCTCCAGCCGGGGCGAGGCCTCGGCCGCCAAGGAGCTGGGCGCGGCGCTGGAGATCCTCGATCGGCCGGTGATCGCCACCCCCGAGGGTGCGCAGCTCACGCCGCAGGACGGCACCGAGCCTCCCTTCAAGTCGGCCCAGGAGCAGGACCAGGCGCTGGTGAAGGCCCTCACGGACTTCCGCGCGGCCCACAAGGGCACGAAGTCGGCGACGACGGCGGCGCTGGCGCTGGGCAAGGCCGAGTACCGGCTGGGCAACCACGACAAGGCGGTGGCCGCCTTCTCCGAGTACCTCAAGGACGCCGCCCAGAACGACCCGATGCGCGCCGCGGCGCTCGAGGGCCGGGGCTACGCCTACGAGGCGCAGCAGAAGTACGACGAGGCGCTCGCTTCCTTCGACGAGATGTCCAAGGTGGAGTCCGGCGGTTACCTGGAGGGGATGGGCCAGTACCACCGCGCCCGCATCCTGATCCTCCAGGGGAAGAAGGATGACGCGGCCGCCGTCCTCGTGAAGATTCCAGTGGACCATGCGGGCAGCGCGGCGGCGCGGCTGGCCAGCGAGCGGACGGCGCTGCTGGCGGCGGCGGGGGTGAAGATCCCCGAGCCGCCGAAGCCCACGGGCGGGCCTGGGGACGGAGGGGCATGAAGCGGCGTTCGTGGAAGCGGTGGGTAGGGGTGGTGGGGGCCGTGGGGTTGCTGGGCGGGTGTAGCTCCGTCTCGCTCTTCGGCAACCCCGTCAGCTCCGAGGTGCGGCAGGCCCCGGCCAGCTTCTTCGAGGTGAACTGGTGGACGCCGCTCGTCGAGCCGCCCTCCTGGGAGTACGCGCCCCGTGAGTTCGCCACCCCGGCGGTGGATCCGGACTCCGGGCGCATCATCACGCTCACCCGGGACGGCATCATCCGAGGGGTGGCTCCTGGCGGCCAGGTGGACTGGTCCTTCAAGACGGCCAACCGCTTCTCGGCCGGCGCCCTGGTGCACGAGGGCATTGCCTACGTCCCGGGTGGCGACGGCAACCTGTACGCGCTGGACGCGCGCACCGGCGAGCTGAAGTGGAAGTACGAGGCCGGCGAGTCCCTGGCGACGACGCCGGTGCTGGCGGGCTCGCTCGTGCTGGTGGCCTCGGAGGCGGACACGCTGTTCGCGGTGGACGTCGAGACGGGCAAGTGGGCGTGGCAGTACCGGCGCGATCAGCCCAGCGGGTTCACCATCCACGGCACCTCGTCGCCGCTGGTGAAGGGCGACACGGTCTACCTGGGCTTCTCGGACGGGTACCTGGTGGCGCTCGACGCCAAGGGTGGCACCACGAAGTGGGAGAAGTCCCTGGCGGGCGGCGCCTCCGAGTACCTGGACGTGGACACCCAGCCGGTGGTGGATGACGCAGGCCGGCTCTACGTGGCCTCGTACCAGGGTGGGCTGTACGCCCTGGAGGCCGAGACCGGGGATGTGGAGTGGAGCTCCTCGGTGGCGGGCATCACCTCGCTGCTGGCTCGGGGGGAGATCGTCTTCGCCACCGGGAACGGCCGGGTGGATGCCTACCTGGGCGAGACGGGGCGGCTGCTCTGGTCGCACAACCTGGGCGAGCGGGCAGGGCGCAGGCCGGTGCTGGCGCGGGGCATGCTCCTGGTGCCGAACCAGCGGGCGCTGCTGTTCGTGGATCCCAAGACGGGCCAGTCCCGGCTCGCGTGGAACCCGGGTGACGGCATCAGCGCCGCGCCCACGGTGGCAGGCTCCACCGCGTACGTGCTGTCCAACAACGGCTACCTGTACGAGCTGCGCCTGCAGGGGGGCGGCGGTTGACGGGGAGCGCGCCGAGGACGGTCCGGGTGGTGGCGGCGTTGATTCCAGGGCCTGACGAGGGCTCGCGGTTCCTGGTGCAGCAGCGACTCCCGGGGGGCAGCCGAGCGCTGCTCTGGGAGTTCCCCGGCGGCAAGGTGGAGGCCGGCGAGACGGACAAGGCCGCGCTGGCCCGCGAGTGCCGCGAGGAGCTGGACGTGGAGCTCGAGGTGGGCCGGCGGCTGTGGGAGGGCCGGCACACGTACCCGGATCTCACGGTGGAGCTGGTGCTGTACTGGGCCCGGCTGGTGTCGGGTGAGCCCAAGCCGCTGGGAGCGCACGCGCTGCGGTTCCTGACGCCGGCGGAGATGAAGGCGCTGCCCTTCTGCGAGGCGGACATCCCGCTGCTGGAGGAGCTGGTGGCCGGAAGGCTGGAGCTGCCGCGGTGATGTTGCAGCGGACGTTCCAGCACATCCCGGGCGTGGGGCCGTTCCGGGAGAAGGACTTGTGGGCTCAGGGCATCAAGACCTGGGATGACTTCCCGGCGGCGGGCACGGGTGCGCCCGCGATGACGCGGAAGATGGACGAGGTGGCGCGCGAGTACATCGCCAAGGCGCGCGAGGCGCTGGGGCGCGGGGATCTTCGGACGCTGGCGCAGCTGATTCCGTCGCGGGAGCACTGGCGGCTGTACCCGGAGTTCGCGCGGGACGCGCTCTTCTTCGACATCGAGACGGACGGCAAGGAGAACCAGGCGCCCACGGTGGTGAGCCTGTTCGACAGCGCGGGGCTGCACGTGTTCGTGCTGGGCCGGAACATGGACGCGCTGCCGGAGGCGATGGCGACGCGGCGGCTGTGGGTGTCCTTCAACGGCACGTGCTTCGACGCGCCGGTGCTGAGGGACTACTTCGGCGAGAGCCGGTTTCCGAAGCCGGACGCGCACATCGATCTGCGGTTCGTGACGAAGCGGCTGCGGATGAGCGGCGGGCTGAAGGAGATCGAGGACAGCCTGGGCATCGGGCGACCGCCGCACCTCAAGGGCGTGAACGGCTGGGACGCGGTGCTGCTGTGGCGGGCGTACAAGGCCCGGGCGGACGTGGAGGCCCTGCGGTTCCTGGTGGAGTACAACCTCTATGACGCGTTCCAGCTCCGGACGCTGATGGACGTGACGTACAACCGGGGCGCGGACGAGCTGAACCAGGACGTGCCGCGGGTGCCGGTGTTCGACCGCGGCGAGGTTCTGTACGACGTGAGCAAGCTCATCCTGGAGCTGGGGCCCACGGAGCGGGACATGCAGACGCTGGCGCGGGTGCGCAGCCAGGACCGGGACCTGCGCGAGCTCTGAGGCTACCGGCGCTTCTTCTTCTCGTTCTTCTTGGGAGGAGCCGGGGCGTCCTTCTCCTTCTCGCCGGCGACCTGGAACTCGAACCGGAGGTCCTCGATCTCTCGGCCCAGGGCGTCGGTGAAGGTGGCGCCGGTCTGCGCATCGATGACCACGGTGTACTTGTGGCCTGACTTGAGCGGAGTGGGCACGGCGATCCGGTAGATGACGCCGGTGGGGCTCTCTTCGGCGGAGTCATCGGAGACCATGGCGCGCTCGACTTCATCGAAGAGCCGGATCCGGTAGTTGCGCAGGCCGATCGAGCTGCGCAGCTCGATCAAGGAGGTGGATTCGATGGTGGGCCGTTCCTCGACGGCCAGGGCCATGGGCTCCATGCCGCCATCGCCGAGCTGGTACCGGACGACGAAGGACGCGGGAGGAGGCGCGGGAGGACCGGCATCCTCGGGAGCCTCGGCCACGCCGCCGTCGGTGGGGGCGACGGGCTGCTTGTCGGGGCATCCGGCCAGGAGGATCGACGCGCTGATTGCGAGAAGGCCACGGCGGAGGTGACGACGCATAGGGCGGACACGGTATGTCCCACGGGGGGAACGGAGAAGCCCGAAGACGGGCTGGAGAGCTTGGCCGTTGGCGAGAAAACCCGGCTGGTGCCGGACCCACCTTGCGAGGTAGGGTTGAATCATGCTGACCTGGGAGGGCAGCACGGTAGCCAAGGCGCCCGAGATCGGGCAGTACGCCGGTCGATGAAGCCACTCAGGAGGTAGTGTCATGTCCAAGCAACCCACTGAGCCACTCCGGTCGATTCGACTTCCACGCGAAGTGGAACTCGAGCTTCAGGAAGAGATGACCGCGACGGACCGGTCCGCCAATTCGATCGTCGCCGAGGCGCTTCGGCTGCGGCGAGCGATCCTGGAGGCCATGGGCGTCGGAGGAGCAGGCACGGAGCCAAGCGCACTCGCGGACTCCGCGACGAGGCTGATCAAGCTCGGGCTGAAGGCCCAGCAGGCCAGGAAGTAGGCGGATTCCGCCCGAGGAGGGAGCGGTGAAGGAGAGCGAAGGGACGCACGCGGAGTTGGTGCCCGGAGTGATGGTGGGGCCCTGGCTCATCCGCGCTCGGCACGACCGGGGCAGCTTCGGGGTGGTGTTCCGAGCCCAGAGAGCCGGGCACCCCGAGGCCGGGCCCTTCGCGTTGAAGGTGGCGGTGACGGCGGAGGACCCGCGCTACAAGCGGGAGGTGGCGCTGCTGCAGAGCCTCCAGCACGCCTCGGTGCCGCGCTTCGAGGACCGGGG